>RFJM01000159.1 GCA_003694905.1 Caldilineae bacterium | reverse complement strand
CCAGGTTCTCCGGCCCGAAGGCGACGTCCTCTTCCACCACCGTGGCGACGATCTGGTTGTCCGGGTCCTGGAAGACCATGCCCACCCGGCTGCGGATGTCCCGGATGTGGGTCAGATCGCGGGTGTCCATGCCGTCCACGGTGACCTGGCCGGCGGTGGGGAGGAGCAGGGCGTTCAGGTGTTTGGCCAGTGTGGATTTGCCGCTGCCGTTGCGCCCGATGATGGCCACGTATTCGCCGGGCTCGATGGTCAGCGAGACCTCCCGCAAAGCGGTGATGGGCCGGCCATTCTCCACGCCGTAGGTATGGCTGAGGTTTTCAACCTTGATCATGACAATACAAAAGCCTCTCGGGAGGCCCGAGAGGCTCGCTAGCAAGATGTATGCGTATCAAGAACACGCCGTCTCGCCCGACGCCTGCCGTCTCGGTCCCCCCAGGGATCCAAGCGACCGTCAGCGCGATCGTTCAGTTGTCAGTCTGCGAATTCTAACATGACTCACTGCAGGCTGGCCTGTCAGTGGCAAGCACAATGATAGCAGAGCTCGCTCCAAAACGCAAGTGCGCTTTGTAAAGAATCCTTAATGCAAACTTAACCGGTTGTTAAAGCCGGCTTGAACAGGCCTTAACCCGGTCATGCTACAATCGTTTTCGGTTGATTATGGTATCTGAGAATCAGGAGGAAAACAAACGTGATTGATGTTCGAAAACATCCGTGGCTGATCGGTCTGGTCATCGTGCTCTCGCTCGTCGCCGTTGCCTGCGGTGGCGGTGGACAGCCGGCCTCGAAACAACCGGCTGGCACGGGAGAGGAACTGGCCGGCACCATCGACATCGACGGCTCCAGTACCGTCTTCCCCATCACCCAGGCCGCGGCCGAGGAATTCCAGCTCGACCACCCTGGCGTGGATGTGCCCGTGGGCATCTCCGGCACCGGCGGCGGGTTCAAGAAGTTCTGCAACGGCGAGACCGACATCTCCGACGCCTCCCGCCCCATCAAGGACTCCGAGAAAGAAGCCTGTGCTTCCAAAGGGATCGAGTGGGTTGACTTCACAGTGGCCTTTGACGGTCTCTCTGTCATGGTCAACCCGGCGAACGAGTTCGTTGAGTGTCTGACCACCGAAGAGCTACACAAGATCTGGCAGCCTAACAGCACCGTCAAGACCTGGGCCGACGTGCGGCCGGAGTGGCCGGCTGAACCCATCGTGCTGTACGGCCCGGATGCCGACTCGGGTACCTTCGACTACTTCACCGAGGAGATCAACGGCGAAGACGGCGCCACCCGCACGGACTACACCCCCTCGGCCGACGACAACGTGCTGGTGCAGGGGATTGCCGGCGACAGGGACGCCCTGGGCTACTTCGGCTATGCCTACTACGTGGAGAACACAGACAAGCTGAAGCTGGTGGCGATTGACAGCGGGAACGGGTGTGTGCTACCCACCCCTGAGACGATCGAGAATGGAGAATACACGCCGCTGTCCCGCCCGTTGTTCATCTACGTTCGCAAGGACTCCCTGAAACGGCCCGAGGTGCAGGCTTTCGTCGAGTTCTACTTGAGCGATGCCGGCATGCGCCTGGTGCCCGAGGTGGGATACGTGAACATCAGCCAGGAGGCCATTGAGGAGCAACGCGCTAAGCTCGCGGATGCCATCGGGAAATAGGCCGCGCGCTTGTGGCTGAAGAGGATACGCTTATGGAACAACCATCGTTGCTTGTCGGCACACAGGATATCCCCATTGAGTCAGCGTGGGGGGCCGGCTCAAGGCTACAGCGCCTGCGGGAGCGTGCCATTTCGGTCCTGCTCCTGGCCGCCGGCCTTATCTCCATCCTGACGACGATCGGGATCATTCTGTCTCTCCTGACCGAGACCGTCGGTTTCTTTGGCCGACCCGAGGTCTCCCTGCGGGAGTTTTTCATCGGCACCCGGTGGACGCCCCAATACGCGCCGCCGCAGCAGGCATTTGGCATCTGGCCGCTGATCAACGGCACATTGCTGATCGCCATCGGCTCTGCCATTGTGTCGCTGCCCATCGGCGTGGCCAGCGCAGTCTACCTGAGCGAATATGCCTCGGACCGGGCACGCAAGACCCTGAAACCGCTGCTGGAGATTCTGGCCGGCATCCCCACCGTGGTCTACGGTTACTTCGGGATAACTTTCATCACCCCCTTGCTGCAACATTTCATCCCAGGGCTGAAGGTGTTCAACGCCCTGGCGGCCAGCATCGTCGTCGGGGTGATGATCATCCCGATGGTTTCCTCGATGAGTGAGGACGCGATGCATGCCGTGCCGCGTGCGCTGCGCGAGGCGGCGTACGCCATGGGAGCCACCAGGCTTGAGGTGTCAACGCAGGTGGTGTTGCCGGCAGCGCTGTCCGGTGTCCTGGCGTCGTTCATCCTGGCCCTGTCGCGGGCTATCGGTGAGACGATGGCGGTCACCATGGTGGCCGGCCAGTTGGCTCACATCACCCTGGACCCGCGGGATTCGGTCATGGCCATGACGGCCTACATCGTCAATGTCAGCCTGGGGGACACGCCTTTCGGCTCGGTGGAATATCAGTCCATCTTCGCCGTCGGCATGGTGCTCTTCGTGATCACCCTCGGGATGAACATCTTAAGCCACCGGATCGTCAGGCGGTATCGGGAGGTGTACCAGTGAGCGTGCAGCAAGACGTCGTCCGTTCAGGTTTCCTGGCCGAATCGGAGTTCCTGCGACGTCTGGCACGCCGCAAAGCCCAGGGGCAAGTCTGGCAGGTAGTGTTTCTGGTGGCGGTCCTCTTCGGCGTGGTCATGCTGGCCACGCTTCTGGTGGACATCGTCCTGCAGTCGGCAAGCTGGGTGGTCGTGCGGGAGGAAGTGAACCGGCGCGGCCAGATCGAGACGCAATTGATGGCGGACTTTCCGTTGCTGGAAGGGTGGCGCCAGCGCGCCGAGATCCAGGCCGGCCTGCAAGAAGGGGAGCGCTTCGGGCTGCACTT
>RFJM01000016.1 GCA_003694905.1 Caldilineae bacterium | reverse complement strand
CGGCGGGCGCTTGCGCGCGGGCGGGGAGGGGGGGGTGTGGGCGAGCAGGTGGGCGGGGCGGGCGGGCGCGCGCGGCTGGCCGTGTATCGCAGCCTGAAACACATCTACGCGCAGGTGATCGATGATGATGCCGGTCATACCCTGGTGGCGGCCTCGACTCTGGACCGCGCCCTGGCCGAAGAGATCAAGGGCCTGAACAAGACCGAAGCTGCGCGGGCCGTGGGCAAGCTGGTGGCTCAGCGTGCCCTGGAGGCCGGTATCCAGACCATCGTCTTCGATCGCGGCGGCTTCCCCTACCATGGCCGGGTCAAGGCCCTGGCCGAAGGCGCCCGCGAAGCCGGACTCCAGTTCTAACCGACGATCACATTTCCGACTGCGTCAGGCAGGAGAGTTAGTTGCATGGCAAGTAGACCAGACCGCAAACGTCCCCGAGACACCCAACCAGCAGAAGAATACGACGAGCGCGTGGTGCACCTGGCCCGCACGGCCAAGGTGGTCAAGGGTGGCCGTCGCTTTTCCTTCCGGGCCGTTGTCGTTGTCGGCGACAATCAAGGCCGGGTGGGTATCGGCGTAGGCAAAGCCCGCGAGGTGCCCGAAGCCATCCGCAAAGGCTCGGAGCAGGCTCGCAAGAACATGATCCAGGTCCCCATGGTGGGGACAACCATTCCCCACGAGATCACCTGCCGTTTCAGCGCCGCCGAAGTGATGCTGCGGCCGGCCTCACCCGGTACCGGCGTCATCGCCGGTGGTGGTGTGCGCGCCGTGGTCGAGGCGGCCGGCATCAAGGACATCCTGACCAAGTCCATGGGCAGTGCAAACATCCTCAACGTGGTCAAGGCCACCTATAAGGCGCTGAGTGAGTTGCAGTCGCCTGACGAGGTTGCGCGTCGTCGTGGCATCCCTGTGGCCAAAGCCCAGCCTCACTGGGCCGGAGACCATCTGGAGCAGTAGTCGATGAGCAAGAAGAAGAGCAAAGCCCAGAAGAACAAGTTGATCATCACCTATCGCAAGAGCGTAATCGGCTATGACCAACGGCAACGGGGCACCATCCGTGCCCTGGGGTTGAGCCGCCTGGGTGATGTCGTCGAACACGAAGATACACCCGTCATCCGAGGTATGATCGCCAAGGTACGACACCTGGTGACGGTGGAGGAACGGCCATCATGAAACTACATGATCTGCAAGCCCCCCAGGGCGCGACCAGGAAGCGCAAGCGCGTCGGCCGTGGCATCTCGGCCGGGCAGGGCAAGACCGCCGGACGCGGCCAGAAGGGCCAGAACAAGCGCTCCGGCGGCGGCAAGGGCCCCTATTTCGAGGGTGGCCAGCTGCCCCTGGTACGCCGCCTTCCCACCCTGCGTGGGTTTACCAACATCAACCGTGTGGAATACCAGCCGGTCAATGTTTCCCTGCTGGCCGAGCGGTTCGAGGCAGGCGCCGAGATCACACCCGAGGTCCTGGCCGAACGGCGCATTATCCACGCCAACAAGGGCCCCGTGGTCATCCTTGGTGACGGCGAACTGACGGTGCCGCTGCATGTGAAAGCCCATCGTTTCTCGGCCTCGGCCCGCGCCAAGATCGAAGCCGCCGGCGGTTCTGTCGAGGTTCTGCAACTCTAAGTTCACGCAGTTCTGCCGCAACCATGCGGCGGATGGAGGCTCCTGTTATGCTTACTGCCCTACAAAGCGCGTTTCGCCTGCCAGATCTGCGCCGCCGACTTCTCTTCACCCTGGGCATCCTCATCCTCTATCGCTTGCTGGCCCATGTGCCGGTGCCGGGTGTGGATCCCGAGGCGCTGAGCGGCATCCTCAAAAACGATCTGGCCAACCTGTTCGACATCCTCAGTGGTGGCGCCCTGGCCAATTTCTCCGTCATGGCCATGGGGGTGTATCCCTACATCACCGCCACCATTATCATGCAGTTGCTCATCCCCATCGTACCGCGACTGCAGGAGATCTCCAAGGATGGTGAAGCCGGCCGGCAGAAGATCAACCAGTATTCGCTGTTTCTGACGGTTCCGCTGGCCCTGCTACAGGGCTATGGCCAGGCGGCCATCATGTCCAGCGGCCAGCTGGGCGCTCCGGTGCTGCCCGAGTTCGGATTCTCCATCAATCCGCTCCAGACCCTGGTGGTGCTCCTGTCTATGTTGGCCGGGAGCATGGTGGCTCTGTGGCTCGGCAACCTGATCACCGAAGAGGGCATCGGCAACGGCGTCTCGCTGATCATCTTTGGGGGCATTGTCGGGCGCATGTTCCCGCGCATCGCCTCTATCCTCTCCGCCACCAACGGTGTGATCCTGTTGCTCATCTTTTCCCTGGTCACCGTGGCCACCATCCTGCTGATCGTCTACGTGCAAGAAGGGCAGCGGCGCATCCCCGTCCGCTATGGCAAGCGAGTGCGCACCATGCGCGGCAATCGGCTGATGATGGTGGGTGGACAGAGCACCCATGTGCCCATTCGGGTCAACAGCGCCGGCATGATCCCCCTCATCTTTGCCAGCAGCCTGCTCATCTTCCCCAGCACGCTGGCCTCCTTCTTGCGGGTCGCGCAAAACCAGGTCATTGCCGGTTTCGGCAATTGGGTGGCCACCAACCTCAGCCCCGGCAGTAGCCTCTACTGGATCTTCTATTTCATCCTGGTTGTGGCCTTTACCTTCTTCTACACCGACGTGGTCTTCAGGCAGCAGAACCTGCCTGAGAATCTGCAGCGCCAGGGCGGTTACATCCCCGGCATCCGCCCCGGCCGCCGTACCGAAGAGTACCTGAACAGCGTGGTGGCCCGCATCACCTTCGTGGGCGCGCTTTTCCTCGGCTTCGTGGCCATTCTCCCCTGGCTGGTGGGTCTGGCGCTGCGCCAACCCGGCCTCAGCAACTCCTCCCTGCTCATCACCAGCGCCGGTCTTCTCATCGTCGTCGGTGTCGTGCTGGACACGATGAAACAGCTCGAGGCCCAGCTGGTCATGCGCCACTACGAAGGCTTCATCCGCTAGGCTTCGGTATGGTGTTGTCCGTCCCTGCCCGGGCGCGAACCCGGCTGCAACCTCTGCTGCGCGACGCGGACGAAATAGCCCACATGCGGGCGGCAGGCCGGGTAACGGCCCGGGTGCATGAAGCCATGCGCCGTCACATCCGCCCCGGCATCTCCACGGCCGAGCTGAATGCCATTGCCGAAGATGTCATCCGCAGTGCCGGCGCCGTGCCCACCTTTTTGGGCTACCACGGCTTTCCGGCCTGCATTTGCACCTCGATAAACGACGAGATCGTCCACGGCATCCCCAACCCCGGCGTCATCTTGCAGGAAGGCGACATCATCAGCATCGATGTCGGCGCCACCCTGGACGGTTGGGTGGGGGATGCGGCCTGGACCTACGCCGTCGGTCAGATCCCGGCCTCGACCCAACGCCTGCTGGAAGTAACCGAAGCCGCTCTCTGGGCGGGCATCGAAATGGCACGGGCGGGCAACCGCCTGGGCGACATCTCCGCCGCCGTTCAGCAGACGGTCGAAGCCAACGGGTTCTCGGTCATCCGTGAGTTTACCGGCCATGGCGTCGGCCGTGAGATGCACGAACCCCCGGAAGTGCTCAACTACGGTCAGCCCGGCACGGGCCTGCGGCTGCGCCCCGGCATGACCCTGGCCCTGGAACCCATGGTCAGTGCAGGCCACTGGCTCACCGACACCGACGCAGACGGCTGGACCGTCCGCACCATGGACGGCAGCCTCAGCGCCCATTTCGAACACACCATTGCCATCACCACCGAGGCTCCCCTCATCCTGACTTCACCCTAACCCCGCCGGCCCCGGCGTCCGGCAGGAGCGAGTATCATGAAAGTACGACCCTCTGTCAAAAAAATCTGTGACAACTGCAAGATCATCCGTCGTCGTGGCGTTGTGCGCGTCATCTGCTCCAATCCCAAGCACAAGCAACGCCAGGGCTAAGCGCGGCCGGGCGAGCGGGTGTGCTCATCCCCACCTTCTTGCCCGCCCAATCCTTCAGGAGGCATTATGGCTCGTATCGCTGGTGTCGATATTCCACGCGACAAACGACTTGAAATCAGCCTGACCTACATCTACGGCATTGGCCGCAGCACGGCCAAAGAGATCCTTGAGATCACCGGTATCGAAAACAAGCGCGTCAGCGAACTGACACCCGATGAGGTGGCACGCCTGCGCGAGATTATCGACCGCAACTACGTGGTAGAAGGCGATCTGCGCCGCGAGGTGCAGATGAACATCAAGCGCCTGATCGAGATCGGGAGCTATCGCGGCCGTCGCCATCGCATGAATCTGCCTGTGCGCGGCCAGCGTACCCGCACCAACGCCCGCACCAAGCGCGGTCCCCGCAAGACGGTCCCCGGCCGCAAGCGCGCCCGCAAGTAATCTGAATATTCGCTACAAGGTTGTCGCCCTTCCGCATGTTGCCGGGCAGCGAGTCCAGCCTCCGGCCATGGATTGCACCCAGACGGTGGACGAACGCATCTCACGTGCCTTCGTTCCGGCCCGGTCGCAGAGATAGGTAACATCCCGGAAGGCGGATCATCTCGTTTATCGTTCTGAGGTAACATCCCCATGGCAAGACAAACTCGAGGTCGCCGTTCTGGGCCGAAGAAGGAACGCCGCAACGTTCCTCGTGGCCAGGCCCACATCAACGCAACGTTCAACAATACCATCATCACCATTACCGATCCCGAAGGCAACACCCTGTGTTGGGCCAGTGCCGGCAGTTCGGGGTTCAAGGGTTCGCGCAAGAGCACGCCCTATGCGGCACAGCTCGCCGGCCGCAACGCGGCCAGGCAGGCCGAGGAGTTCGGTGTGCGCGAACTGGATGTATTCGTCAAGGGCCCCGGTCCCGGCCGTGAAGCGGCCATTCGGGCGTTGATGGCCGCCGGCATTACCATCACCTCGATTACCGATGTTACACCCCTGCCCCACAACGGCTGCCGTCCGCCCAAGCGACGGCGTGTCTGAGAGACATACTTCACCCGCGTTGAACGAACGTTGGAGGTTAGAATAGTTAATGGCTCGTTATACCGATGCAGTCTGCAAATTGTGCCGTCGCGAAGGCATGAAGCTCTTCCTCAAGGGAGAACGCTGCTACACTTCACGCTGCGCCATCGAGCGGCGCAACTACCCGCCCGGCATGCATGGCAATCGCCGTATGCGCCGCAAGGTGTCCGACTATGGGCGTCAGCTGCGCGAAAAGCAAAAGGTGCGCCGCATCTACGGCGTGTATGAGCGGCAGTTCCGCCGCTACTTCCGCCAGGCCCTCAAGACCAAAGGTCTGACGGGCGCCACCCTGCTGCAACTGCTGGAACGCCGGCTGGACAATGTGGTCTATCGTATGGGCCTGGCCAGCTCGCGTGCCCAGGCGCGCCAGTTGGTGACGCACGGCCACATCACCGTCAACGGTCACAAAGTCGATATTGCCTCCTACTCGGTGCGCCCCGGCGATGTGATCCAGGTGGCCGAAAACAGCCGGAACAAAACCTATTTCAAAGACCTGAGCGAGCAGCTCGGTGCCCACACGCCACCCCGATGGCTGAGCGTGGAACCCGCGGCCCTGTCCGCCACCGTCACCGATCTCCCCGCCCGGGACGACATCGATATCCCCATCAACGAGCAGCTCATCGTGGAATATTATAGCCGCTGATGCCATCCCCATTGGGGTGCACGGCAGGCTTGATATTTTATCCGACAACGCTCGTCCCCTGTCCGCCTTGACGAGCAGGGACCTCTCGGAGGACCAAGTGTACAGTCAGGATATGCAACCTGTTTTGCCAAAAATTGAATGCACGGCCAGTACAGAGCAGTACGCGCGATTTGAGATTGGTCCACTGGAGGGTGGCTTCGGCATCACGTTAGGAAACGCCCTGCGTCGAGTATTGCTGTCGGCTCTGCCCGGAGCTGCAGTCACCTCGGTACGCATCAACGACGTCTACCACGAGTTTTCCCCCATCCCCGATGCACGTGAAGATACCACCCAGTTGATCCTCAATCTAAAACAACTGCGTGTGCGGCTGCACAGCGACGAGCCGGTGCGTATCTACGTTCAGGCCCATGGTCCGGGGACCATCACGGCGGCAGATCTGAACACGCCGCCAGAAGTGGAGATCGTCAACCCCGATCTCTATTTGCTGACCCTGGATTCGCCCGACGCCGAGTTCGATATGGAGCTGACCGTTTCGCCCGGCAAGGGGTATCTACCCGCCGAGGCCGACGGTCGCCCCCCGTTGCCTATTGGCGAAATGCCCATCGACGCCATCTTCAGCCCCGTGCGACGCGTCAACTACACCGTCGAGCGCGCCCGTGTGGGGGGGCACACCGACTTCGACCGGCTGATCATGGAGATCTGGTGTGATGGCACCCTCTCGCCCGAAACGGCCCTGCGCCAAGCCGCCCGCACTCTGGTCGAGCTGTTCTCGATGGTTGCGGGCGTGGAGATGCTGGAACAGGCTCCCGCGGTGGAAGAGGAGAGCGGTATCCCCAGCCGTGTCGCCGAACTGCCCATCGAGGAGCTGGACCTGAGCATGCGCGCCTACAACTGCCTGAAGCGCGCCGGCATCACCAAAGTGGGTGAGGTCATGCAGAAGCTCGAACAGGGCGAAAATGAGATCCTCGCCATCCGCAACTTCGGTCGCAAGTCGCTGGACGAACTGATTCAGCGACTGACTGAGAAAGATTTTCTCCAATACATCAACTACGTTCCCGGCGACTGAGCATAACAAGACTGGAGAAGCAATCCCATGCGACATCGAAAGGCAGGCCGCACCCTTGGCCGCACCACCGGCCATCGCAAGGCCCTTTACAAAAA
Source organism: Caldilineae bacterium (assembly GCA_003694905.1). Lineage (GTDB taxonomy): Bacteria > Chloroflexota > Anaerolineae > J102 > J102 > J102. The sequence continues at coordinate 4,903 of RFJM01000016.1, read as the reverse complement.
CCTGATCACCGAATTGATTCGGCACGGCCAGATAGAAACCACCGAAGCCAAAGCCAAAGCCATCCGTCCGGCTGCCGAACGCCTGATCACCATCGCCAAGCGCGGCCGCAGCGGTCGCATCAGCGAAGTCCATGCCCGGAGGCTGATTCGGGCGCGGCTCAACGATCCCGCGCTGGTCTCCGTCGTGTACGATGAGCTGGCCGAGCGCTACGCGGAACGGCCCGGCGGCTATACCCGCATCTTCAAGCTGGGTCCCCGCCAGGGCGATGGTGCCCGCATGGCCCTCATCGAGTTGGTGGAGTAGCCTTTGACCTCGAGCGCACCGGTTTCGCGCCTGTATCGGGCTACCGTCGAATACGACGGCACCGAGCTTCTGGGTTTTCAGATCCAGGCTCAGGGCAGAACGGTACAGGGCGAACTGGAGCGGGTGCTGCAAAAGGTCACAGGCCGGCTCACGCGGGTCATCGGCTCGGGCAGAACGGATGCCGGGGTCCATGCCAGAGGCCAGGTCATCGCTTTTCGCTCGGCCTGGAGGCATACCGCGGCAGACCTGCAGAGGGCCCTCAATGCTCTGCTCCCGCCCGATATCGCCGTTCTCGACCTGCTGCCGGCCCCGGACGATTTCCACCCCCGCTTCAGTGCCCGCGAGCGCTGGTACCGTTATCAGCTCGGCACCTGGCCCGGTCATTCCCCTCTGCGTTGTCGCTATGCCTGGGAGGTAGGTCCCGGCCTCGATATCGAGGCCATGAAGCAGGCGGCGGAGGCTCTGGTCGGCACCTACGACTTCGCCGCTTTTGGCCAGCCGCCCCAGGGCGACAACACGGTACGCCAGGTGATTTCCGCCCAATGGAGCGAGCAACCACCCTACCTGGTCTTCGACATCCGCGCCAACGCTTTTCTGCGCCGCATGGTGCGCACCATCGTGGGCACGCTGGTGGAAGTCGGTCAGGGCCGACGTTCTGCCGGCGATGTGGCCCGACTTCGAGACAGTCGTGACCGTTCGCAGGCCGCTCCACCGGCGCCGCCCCAGGGCCTGATCCTGATGGCGGTGAGCTACCCCGATTATGACTAACCTTTCCGACTTATCTGCAAAAGACCTCGAAGCTCGTGGCCATCCGGCCAGAAGCAAGGAGTGAGTTCAGTGAAGAAAACATACAGCGCCAAAGCCAGCGAGATCGAACGAGAGTGGTTTGTGGTGGACGCCGAGGGCAAGACCCTGGGCCGGCTCGCCACCGAAATCGCCAGGATCCTGCGCGGCAAGCACAAGCCCATCTACACCCCCCATGTCGACTGCGGTGACTACGTCATCGTGATCAATGCCGACAAGATCCGGGTGACGGGCAAACGGCTGGATCAGAAGATCTACTATCGGCACAGCGGCTACATCGGCGGCCTGAAAAGCACCAGCCTGCGTACCATGCTTGAGCGCCATCCCGAACGGGTGCTGGAGCTGGCCGTCAAGGGCATGTTGCCCAAGAACCGCCTGGGCCGGAAGATGTTCAAGAAACTCAAGGTGTACGCCCGGCCGGACCATCCTCATGCTGCCCAACAACCCAAGCCCCTGGAACTGTAACTTGAGGTAAACGAATGAGCGAACAGACCTATTACGAGGCCGTGGGCCGACGCAAGACCGCTTCCGCACGGGTACGCCTGTATCCCGCCAGCGAGGAGCCCGAAATTGTCGTCAACGGCAAACCTCTGGCCGAGTACTTCACCCGCGAGATGGACCGGCTCAGCCTGCTGCAGCCCCTGCAGGTGACCGAGACCCTGAATCAGTTCAACGTCTCGGTGCTGGTCAAAGGTGGTGGAATCCACGGCCAGGCGGATGCCGTGCGCCTGGGGATCGCGCGCGCGTTGATCAAGGCCGACGAGAACCTGCGCCCGACGTTGAAGAAGGCCGGCTTCCTCACGCGCGATGCCCGCGCCAAAGAGCGGAAAAAGCCCGGCCTCAAGCGTGCTCGCAAAGCGCCCCAGTACACCAAGCGCTAATCTCACCCTGCTGCGACAGCAGGTGCAACCTGCCACCCGCATAACGTTATGCCCGCCTCCTCTCGTTCGCGAGAGGGGGCGGTTTGGGTTGGCAGGGGGCCACTAGCCGCCCGCATACCACCAGGCGACAAGCTGCGCCAGGAGCATGACGGCCATCGCAGCCACGGAGGGCAGTGGTTGGCGGCGCCGGGTGTAGGTGAGACTGCCCCAAAACAGGAAGGGTAAGGCAGCAAGGCTTGCGGACTTAACCGGAGACGGCAGGACGACATTGGGGAGGGCCAGCAGGAGCGCGTACGACAGCCCGGCTACCAGCAGGTAGAGGCGCCGCAAGCGCCGCGGTGGCCAGCGGGTGGCGAGGGTGCGTTTGCCCACGATAGCATCGGCGCGGCGGTCGGCCCAGGTGGTGGCCAGCAGGTTGAGGAAGACCAGCAAGGTGAAGGGCAGGGCAGCCAGGGCCACACGAAAATCGACATAACCCGCCGCAGTGCTGAAACCGTACAGCGTAAGCAAGAAACCGCCGAGCAGAGCGTTGTCCAACTCCCCCCAGCCGCGCCAGGCCAGCTGCAGCGGCGGCAGGGAGTACATCCAGCCAAAAAGAGCACCCAGACCGAGAATGACGAGAGAGAAAACGGTCCCGGTCCCCGCCGCCAGCCCTGCCAGTGCCACCAGACTACCCAGGATGGTGGCGGCCCAGGCCGCACGCAGCGCCAGCCTTCGCGGCACGCCCAGCATGGGAATGGCACCGCTGCCGCCTGAGAAGGGCGTGCGTTCGGTAAGCGCGTCGGTCTCGGCATCGGCGTACTCGTTGGCATAATGGATTCCGGCGGCTACAGGCCACAGAGCCGCCAGCCCCCAGAGGAGCGTACCCATTTCCGGCGTCACCCCCCGCGCGCGTGCCATTACCCCGCCCAGGGCATAGACCAGTGCCACGGCCAGCATCTGCGCGGGCCGCATCATCAGCACCAGCGCCCACAGGGTGATCGCCGGTCTGGCGCGCCGGGTCGAGACTTTTCCGTTCATCTCCCTTTCGTTGTACCATGTTGCCCAGATCTTACGCCAACCTGCTCATTCGCCTCGTCCCACGTCGTGATCGATCATGAAATCATCTCTCTTTGACCCCAGCTACGTTCGACCCCTTTTCCCTGCCCTGTCCGAGACCGATGAGAAGGCACAGCCCTTGATCTTTTTCGACGGTCCGGGAGGCACCCAGGTGCCCCAAAGCGTGATCGATGCCATGAGCGATTATCTGCGCCGGCGCAACGCCAACGTCCACGCGCCCTTCACCACATCGCAGCGCACCGATGCTACCGTCGCCGCCGCGCATCAGGCCATGGCCGATTTTCTCAACGCGCCCTCTCCCGACGAGATCATCTTCGGTCCCAACATGACCACCCTCACCTTCGCCTTCAGCCGCGCCCTGGCCCGCACCTGGCAGCCCGGCGATGAGGTCATCGTTACCCGGCTCGACCACGACGCCAACATCGCGCCCTGGCTGGCCCTGGAAGAACAGGGTATCGTGGTCCGGCATCTGGATTTCGATCCCGAGGACTGCACCCTGCGCCTGGACGAGCTAGGTTCGCTGCTGAACGACCGCACCCGACTGGTGGCGGTAGGTGGCGCCTCTAATGCCGTCGGCACCGTCAACCCGATTCAGGCCATCGTACGGATGGCTCACGATGTCGGCGCGCAGGTGTTGGTAGACGCGGTGCATCTGGCTCCCCACCAGGGGATCGACGTTCAGCAACTGGGTTGCGATTTCCTGGCCTGTTCTGTATACAAGTTTTACGGCCCGCATGTAGGCGTGTTGTGGGGCCGGTATGATCAACTGGTGCGCCTCCCTGCCTACAAGGTGCGTCCCAGCCCCGACCTCCCTCCCGGCAAGTGGATGACCGGCACGCAAAACCACGAAGGGTTGGCCGGCACCGTTGCTGCCATCGACTACATCGCCACGGTGGGCCGCGAGTACGGGTCTGCCTATGCCGCGGCGTACTCAGGTCTGCAGGGACGCAGGTTGCATCTTAAGCAGGGGCTTGCGGTGATGCAGGCGTATGAACAGCGTCTGTTTGCGTATCTGCTGGACGGCCTGGAGAGTATTCCCGGCGTGCGCATCTTCGGCATCACCGCGCGGGACCGCCTGCACGAGCGCACACCCACGGCGGCCATCCGGCTGCGCGACATCCGACCCGAGGAGCTGTGCCGGCGGCTGGCCCTCCATGGCATTGCTACCTATGCCGGGCACATGTACGCGCTGGCGGTCATCGAGAGACTGGGACTGTTGGAAGCGGGCGGTGTGCTGCGCATTGGCCTCAGCCACTACAACACGCAGGCCGAGGTGGATACGCTGCTCAACTTGCTTTCGGACTTATAGGCACGCGGGCGACTCCCCCGGCCTGAGAAGCTGAAACCTCGGCTGCCGGTCCGGCAGGCCGGGGCCGCAGATGCGGGGGGCGCCCCCCTGCGCCTTACCGGCTTGGCGCACCGGCTGCCCCTATTTTGAAACGCACCCCATGCCGCGGCTCGGCTTGACAAAGCCCTACCGGTTCGGTGATCATTGCCCCATCTCGTTCTGCCAGGAGCGTTTCTGTATGATGCGGTTAGCCAAACTCATGGGCGTGGTTGTGTTGTCGGGCCTTTTGCTGGTCGCCTGTACCGGCGGTGCGCCGGCGGATAAACGATCCGGAACGATCAGCGTCATCGCCACCACGTCCATCATCGGCGATGTGGTGCAACAGGTGGGGGGCGAGGCGGTGGCGGTGGAGGTGTTGCTGGCCGCGGATACCGATCCGCATACCTTTGAGCCAACACCCCGGCAGGTTGCTGCCATGACCGCGGCGGATGTCATATTCATCAACGGCTTCGGGCTGGAAGAGGCTCTGCAACCGGTGCTGGATGGTGTCGCGGCCGAGGGCGTGCG
>RFJM01000158.1 GCA_003694905.1 Caldilineae bacterium | reverse complement strand
CACCGGAACCTACGCCATGGATCGGGCCGGCGGCGCCGGCACCCTGCTCTTCGACCTCAAACGCCGCACGTGGTCCGAGGAAGTCATCCGGACCCTGGAAATCCCGGCCGAGATGCTGCCGCCTACCTTCGAAGGCCCGGAGGTCACCTCCCGTGTGAGTGCAGAGGCCGCGCGAGAGACAGGTCTGGCCGAGGGCACTCCTGTGGTCGGCGGCGGCGGCGATCAGGCCGCGCAGGCGGTAGGCGTGGGCGCAGTCGAACCCGGCATCATCGCCCTGACCCTGGGAACCTCGGGCGTGGTCTTCGCCACCACCGAGGCGCCTTTGGTCGAGCCGGAAGGCCGGCTCCACGCCTTCTGCCACGCCGTGCCCGAGCGCTGGCACTTCATGGGCGTCATGCTGAGCGCGGCCGGTAGCCTGCAGTGGCACCGGGACACGCTGGCACCCGACACCGATTTCAATACGCTGGTCCAGGCCGCTGGCGATATCCCGGCAGGGAGCGAGGGCCTGCTTTTCCTCCCTTACCTCACCGGTGAACGCACACCCCACCCCGATCCCCTGGCTCGCGGCGCCTGGGTCGGCCTCACCCTCCGCCACACCCTGGCCCACATGACCCGCGCCGTGCTCGAAGGTGTGGCCTTCGGCATCAAGGACAGCTTTACCCTCATCCAGAATGCGGGCCTGGGAGAGATCCGGCAGGTTCGCATCTCGGGCGGTGGGGCCAAGAGTCCCCTGTGGCGACAGATCATGGCTGATGTGCTCGAGGCCGATCTGGTGACCGTGAACACCACCGAAGGCGCGGCATACGGCGCTGCCCTCCTGGCCGGCGTGGGCGCAGGCGTCTTCGCGGATGTCATCGCTGCCTGCCGGCAGACCATCACCATCACCGGCGAGACCCACCCCACCGAGAACACTGGAGTATACCGCCGCTACTACCCGCGCTACCGCGCTCTCTATCCTGCCCTGGCCCCCGAGTTCAAGGCTCTGGCCGAGCTCTAATGCCCAACTACTCCCTCCCGTCCCTTCCGAGGCGAACTCACCATGGAGAAATACGGCTATCGCTTTTCCTTCGGCCCCTGGAACATCCATGAGGGCGCCGATCCCTTTGGGCCTACCGTGCGGCCCTCTGTCCCCTTCGAGCAGAAGCTACAGACGCTGAAGGAGCTGGGCTTCGATGCCATGCAGTTCCATGACGACGACGCCGTGCCGGATCTGGATGAGCTGTCTCCCTCACAGATCGAGGCGCAGGCACGACAGATGAAAGCCCGGCTCGACGACCTGGGGCTGGTGGCCGAATTCGTAGCGCCAAGGCTGTGGGAACACCCCATGACCGTCGACGGTGCGTTCACGGCCAACGACCCCAAAGCCCGCGCCTACGCGCTGGACCGGGCCAAGAAGTGCGCCGACATCTGCCGCTACATGGGTACCGACCTGATGGTGTTGTGGCTGGCGCGCGAGGGCACCTACCTGCGCGAGGCCAAGGATGCCGTACAGGCCACCCACCGCCTGCTCGAGGCCGTGAATGCCCTGCTGGAATACGATCCCCGGCTGCGCATCGCCATCGAGCCCAAGCCCAATGAGCCCATGGACCTGGCCTACATCCCCACCATCGGCCACGCCCTTGCCCTTGGCTTCCGCGCATCCGATCCGGCTCGGGTGGGCACCCTGGTCGAGTCGGCCCACGCCGTACTGGCCGGCCTCGACCCGGCCGACGAAATGAGCTTTGCCCTGGCATTCGGCAAGCTCGGGAGCGTGCACCTGAACGACCAGAACGGTCTCAAGTTCGACCAGGACCGTTCCTTCGGATCGGTGGACCTGCGCAGGGCCTTCAATCAGGTGCGGGTGTTGGATGAAAACCGCTTCTGGGAAGTGGGCATGGTGGGACTCGATGTCAAGGCCCTGCGTACCCAGGCACCCGAAGTCGCCACCAAACACCTGCGTAACAGCCTGCATACCTTCCTGCGGCTGATAGAGGTCGTCCGCTCTCTGGATCGGCAGCGTATCGACGAGCTGCGCGCAGCCCGCGACTACGAGGAGCTCGACTGGCTCATCCTCAAGGCCTTGCTCGGCCGCTAGTTGTTTGCCCGTACCGCGTCACTCCCGGCTCAAACATCCCATGACTCGTATCATCGATCTATCCGTACCTATTGGCGAAGCCACCCTCAGCCCGCCCTCCGTCAACCTGGGCTTGAAGCTCACCAGCTACCATCGCGGACCGGGCTTCTGGCAGGCCAGCAAGGTCGAAATGCTCTTGCACACCGGCTCGCATGTGGACTTTAGCAAACATGTGCAAGAAGACGGCGAAACGGCTGCGGATGTGGTGCTCGACCGTGTCTTCGGCCAGGCTCTTGTGGTAGACCTCAGCTTTGTAGAGGCCAATCATGGTATTACCGTGGCGGACCTGGAGACGCACGCGCCCGAGATCAGGCCCGGTGATATCGTGTTGGTGCGCACCGACTGGACGGAAAAGCACTGGGGCGACTTTCCCACCTACTACATGGAATCGCCCTATTGCACGCCCGAAGCCGCCCAGTGGCTCATCGACAAAGGCGCCAAGGCAGTGGGCTTCGACTGCTTCAGCGAGTATTGCGCCCGGCTGCCCGATTTCACCTCCGAGGACTTCATCATCCACAAGATCATCCTGGAGAACGGCGCCATCCTCATGCAGCAACTCACGAACTTCTCGCAGCTTCCCACGGGCGGCGTCCGTTTCGCCTTCTTCGCACCGTTCATCAAGATCGTGGGGGCCGAAGGCTCCCCCGCGCGCTTCTTTGCGCTCCTGGATTAAGAGAGGAGGTCAGATGTCCGTTCAAAACTATTACCTCCCCGAGTCTCTCGGGGAAGCCCTTGAACTGCTCGCCCGCTACGGGCCGGACCTGCTCGTGATTGCGGGCGGTACGGTGGCCATGCCCCTCATCAACGAGGGTGTGTCCACACCCGTACAGGTTATGGGCCTGCGCCGGACCGGTCTCGACGAGATGGCCCGCAGCAACGGCAACGTCAAGATCGGCGCCACCACCACTCTCACCCGTCTGCTGGAGGAGAGCCCGGTACCGCTGCTGCGTACGGCGGCCCGCAACACCGCCGCCTGGACCATCCGCAACATGGGCACCGTAGGAGGAAATCTCTTTTCGCCGCCGCCCGCCGGGGATGTGGCCGTGGCGCTGCTGGCGCTGGATGCCGAAGTCACCCTGACCGGTAGCGGCGGTGAGCGAGTGGTCCCCCTGGCCCGGTTCTGGACCGGCTTCATGACCAACGTGATGCAGGCGGACGAGCTGGTCACCGCCATCACCCTACCGGTACCCACCGGCAAGACAGCCTACATCAAATACGGTCGCAAGCAGGCCCACACGCCTGCCGTTGTCACGGTGGCTGCGCACTTAGTCGTGGAAGGCGGGCGGGTGCAGCAGGCGCGGCTGGCATTGGGAGCAGTGGGGCCCCATCCCCTGCGCTGTCCCCAGGCCGAAGCCGTCCTCACCGGCTCCGAGCTGAGCGAAGACGCCATCACCGAGGCAGCCCAGACCGCCGCGGGCGAGTGTGACCCCTTTACCGATGCCATCGCCAGCGAGTGGTATCGTCGCAAGATGGTGCCCGTCTACGTGGCCCGCGCTTTGCGGCAGATAGCTCAGGAGGAGGCCGCATCATGAAGCCCAAGATCGTCAGTTTCACGCTCAACGGCCGGCCGGTCGATGTGATGGTCCGGCCCATGACCACGCTACAAAACGTCTTGCGCAGGCAACTGGAACTGACCGCGACCAAAGCTGGCTGCCGGCAGGGGAGCTGCGGTTCCTGCACCGTGCTGGTGAACGGCGAGCCTATGGCCGCCTGTCTGCTTCCCATCGAGGATGTGGAGGGACAGGAGGTTTTGACGCTGGAGGGGATCACCCCGCTGCACGGTCTGCACCCCATCCAGGAAGCCTTCTTCGAGAACTTCGCGGTGCAGTGCGGTTATTGCACGCCGGGGATGATCATGGTCACCAAAGCGTTGTTGGAACGTGAGCCCCGGCCCGATGAGGCAACCATCCGCGAGGCCCTGAGCGGGAACCTGTGCCGCTGTACCGGCTATCAGGCCATTGTCCAGGCGGTCACCGACGCCGCCGACCGTCTGCACGGAAACGGAGGTGTGTCATGACAAAGCAACTGCTGAACGTGGTCGGCCAATCGGTGCACCGCCGCGACGGCATGGGCCATGTCACGGGCCGCACCACCTTTGTGGACGATATCCAATTCCGGGACATGTTGTATCTGAAGATGGTGCGGAGCCCGGTGCCCCATGCACGGATCCGGGGCATTGACTTCTCAGAGGCGGAGAAGGTACCCGGCTTTGTCCGGGCGCTGACCCATAGAGATGTTCCCAAGAACATCTACACCATCCTCTGCCTGATCGGTGTAGGGCCCGACGAGGAGCCGGTACTGGCCGAAGATCGCGTACTCTATAAGGGTGAACAGATCGCGGCCGTGGTGGCCGAGAGTGAGGAAGCGGCCGTGGAGGCGGCCTCCCGCGTGGTGGTGGATCTGGAAGAACTGCCCGCGGTGTTCGATGTGGAGGAGGCCCTCAAGCCGGACGCTCCTGTGCTCAAACCGTGGGGCACCAACTACTTCATCTACGACTACGAGTACGGGCAGTCCAATCCCTGCCGGAAGGTACGGTTTGGCGATGTGGAGAAAGCTTTTGCCGAGGCCGACTACATCGTCGAAGGCCGCTATCAGATGAGCCCCATCGAACACGCACCCACCGAAACCACCGGGTGTGTGGTCAAGCCGGAGCCGGACGGCCGCTACACCGTCTACACCAACACGCAGGCACTCTTCTTCACCCTGGACAACTCGGCGCTGATTCTCAACATCCCCTTCAACAAGCTGCACTTTGTGGGCGGTACCGTCGGCGGCGGCTTTGGCGGCAAGGTCGATGTGATCGTGGAGCCCATTGCCATTCTGGCCGCGATGAAGACAGGCCGGCCGGTGAAGTATGTGTTCAGCCGGGAGGAGGAGATGCGCTGCTCGTCCACACGCGGGGCATGGCGCATGTATTTCAAGGACGGCGTGATGAAGGACGGGCGTATCATCGCCCGCAAGGTGACGACCTACGCCGACGCAGGGGCCTACAACCGCCACACACCCTATGCCGTCACCAAGCATGCCGCCAATGTGGCGGGCCCCTACTCCATCCCCAACGTCTGGATCGACGCCTACTGCGTCTACACCAATCGCCAGCCCGGCAGTGCTATGCGCGGTTTCGGGGTCACGCCCGCGTCCTTTGCCGTCGAAGTGCAGATGGACCGCATCGCTCATACCATCGGCATGGACCCGTGGGAGCTGCGCTTCATTAACGCCTACCGCAACGGTGACGTCAGACCGCACCGCAAAGTCGTAGAGGATGCCACCCTTATCGAGACGATGAAAGCGGCAGCGCAGCTTGTGGGCAAGGAACTGCCCGAGCACCTGCTGGCGATGAACTCGTGGGATCGTGAAGGAGGTCATCATGGCTAAGCATCGAGGCGTCGGCATGGCCGCCGTCAACTACCCCACCGGCATGAATCTGGGCGGCGACCCCAGCCAGGCCCTGATCCACGCCACCACGACAGGCACCTTTGTCATCACGTTATCGAGCACCGATCTGGGCCAGGGGTTGAAGACGGTGATCGCCCAGATCGGCGCGGAAGCCCTGGGCGTGCCCTTTGAAAACGTGCTGATCGACACGGCAGATACGGATACCGGCCCGCACTGTATGGGTACGTTCGCCAGTCGCGCCACCCATCGCGTGGGCAATGCCGTCATCCGTGCCGCGGAAGAAGCCCGCAAGGTCATGTTCGAGGTGGCCAGCGAAGAACTGGAAGTCGCACCCGAAGATCTGGAGACCGACGGCCAGGGTAACATCCGCGTCAAGGGTTCGCCCGAGCATTCCATCAACATCGTCGACCTGGCGCTGGCCGCGCATTTCAAATACGGCAAGACCATCTCCGGTCGGGGCATGTATATCAAGCCGAAGAGCGAAGTGGATCCCGACACGGGAGCGATGGACCCCGACTCGACCGAGGCCCACGCCTGCACCGTGGCCGAGGTGGAGGTGGACGACGAAACGGGCGAGGTAAAGGTGTTGAGCATCAAGAGCGCCTATGAGATCGGACGCCAGGTTAATCCCAAATTGGTTGAAGGCCAGATCCAGGGTGGCTCACTGATGGGCATGGCCCACGCTCTATACGAGACTACCGCGCCCTATTATCCTGCTATCGACCACGCCCCCGGCGGCTTCAACGAGTACATCGTGCCCGGACCGCAAGACCAGCCCGAAATCGAGAGCGTGGTCCTGGAGTACCCCTCGGTCAACGGCCCCTTCGGCGTGAAGGGTGTAGGCGAGATGACCGCCAACTCGCCCATCCCCGCCATCATCAACGCCATCCACGACGCCGTGGGCGTGTGGATTACCGAGCTTCCGGCCACGCCCGAGAAAATCCTGCGCGCGCTGGAAGAGAAGAGGAAAGAGGAGGAGAGAGGAGCCGAGTGAGGAACCTGTGAGGGCGGCTCCCTGCTCCTCACCCACCGCCACGAGGGGCCGGGAGTCCGTTCCCGGCTCGCCTCCGTCTCGCCCCGACCAGGACAGCCCGGACCCACCGCGATCAGGCATCGGCACGCGGTGGCAGCCAAGCAAAGGCCGATCTCATCATCAACGTTCAAAGGAGTCCTGCTATGTTGAAAGTCATCTCATTACTCAAACGCAAAGAAGGCATGAGTCTGGAGGAGTTCCGCCGCTGGGCGCTGGAGGAGCATCCCGAACTGGGCAAGAAGCTCCCGGGCATCCGACACTACCGCATGAGCGTGGTGCTGGAAGACAACCCGGATCTGCCCTATGATGCAGTCTCCGAATTCTGGTTCGATGACAACGAGGCCCGCGTCGCCGCCTTTGCCACGCCGGAAGGAAAAGCCGCGGCCGAGGACGCCGCTGCACATTGTTCATCACGGGTGCATCTGCTGACGGAAGAAAAAGTGCTGATTCCCTGAGTCGTCATGCTGTTTGCGTCTTCCGCCTACAATTCAAACCAAGAGAACAGGAGCAGTGCACTGTGAAATACTCGTTTCCGCGTGAGATGATCCGCAGCGAACTGGAAGACATCGTGGGGCAGCATTTCGTCTCGGTGGAAGAGACCGATCGCCTGGTCTATTCTACGGATTGGTCATGGATGCCGCAGATGTGGCTCGACCGGGGCGAACGCCTACCCATGCCCGACTACATCGTCCATCCCGGTTCGGCGGAAGAGATCTCGGAGATCATGGACATCGCCAACAAGTACCACCTCCCGGTGGTGCCCTGGGGGGGAGGTTCGGGCACACAGGGTGGTGCGCTGCCCATGTTCGGGGGCATCCTGCTGGATATGAAGCGGATGAACAAGATCATCGAGATCGACGAAGTCTCCTTGACGGTGACGGCCCAGGCAGGTATCAACGGCCAGCAACTGGAGTGGGCTCTCAACGAAAAGGGCCTCACCTTGCCCCACTATGCGGCCTCGGCCAAGTGTGCTACCCTGGGCGGCTATCTGGCACCTCGCGGCACCGGCACCATCAGCACCAAGTACGGCAAAGCCGAAGACATGGTCATGAGCATGCAGATCGTCTTGCCCACGGGCGAGATCATCCGCACACCACCTGTTCCGCAGCATGCTGCCGGGCCGGATTGGACCAGACTGTGGCTGGGTGCCGAGGGTACGCTCGGGGTGATCACCGAAGCGACCATGCGCGTTGAGTACATCCCCGAATCCAGGCTCTTGCGCGCGGTTCTCTTCGATGACCTCAGCAAGGCGCTGGAAGCCGGGCGCCGCATGATGACGCGACGCCTTCATCCCTTTGTCATTCGCCTCTATGACCCCGCCTCCACCAAGACCCGTGTCAAAGCGATCCTGGGCTATGATTTCGATGGTGCTTATATGGTGTTGGGATTCGATGGTGACCCCGACATTGCAGCCCTGGAAGAAGAGAAAGCTCTTGAAATGTGCGCCGAACTGGGTGGCCGGGATCTGGGGCCAGAACCCGGCTGGAAATGGTGGAACCACCGCTATGATTTCTACTATCCCCCTATCAATCTCAAGCTCCCGTGGATGTACGGGACCACAGAAACCATAACCACCTACGACAAGATCGAAAAACTCTATTGGGCCGAGAAGAAAGCGGTGGAAGAAGGTTTTGCCGAGTGGAATGTCCGCTTCATCGGCCACTTCTCCCACTGGTTCCATTGGGGCGTTATGCTCTACTCACGGTTCATCATCGAGGAGCCACCCCAAGACGCGCGTGAGGCGCTGCGCCTGCACAATCGGATCTGGAACACGGCGATGCAGGCGGTCCTGGCCAACGGCGGCATGATCAACGAACATCACGGCATCGGCTTGAAACTGGGGCGCTACATGCGCAAGCAATACGGCGATGCCTGGCCCTTCCTGCTGCGGTTGAAGAAGATGATCGATCCCAACGGCATCATGAACCCCGGCAAGGTGGGGTTCTGAGAGCCGCGGCCACCCCAAGCACAGGTGATGACCATGACCGCAACACGACTCGACGAAAATATTCTGCTCACCGCCGACAACTGCCGCTACTGCCTGATGTGCCGCCATGTGTGCCCTATTGGGCACGTAACAGGGCTGGAGACCCTGACGCCCCACGGCTGGGGATTGATGATCGCCTCGAACCGGCGCGGGCTCCTGACCTGGAATGACGAGAGCGTCTTCAAACTCTACTCCTGCGCCGACTGTGGTACCTGTCGTGCCCACTGTGTCACCGACCAACCCTTGCCCGAGACCATCGCCACTGCTCGGGCGCAGGTGGTGGAGGCAGGCCTGGCCCCCCCGGCCGTGGGCCGCGTGGCCGAGATGCTGCAGCGCTGGCAGAACCCCTACGAGGAGCAGGCGCCGGAGCCGGTTGAGGGCCGGGGAGAAGTGGCGCTGTTCGTGGGAGACGAGGCGACATACCTTCGCCCCGGCCTGCTGGATGCCGCCCTCAAACTGTTGGAGGCCGCGGGTATCCGCCCCGTGCTCATCGGCAGGGGCCGCAGCAACGGTTACGTGGCCAGCTCGCTGGGCCTGATCGAGATCGCCCACGATCTGGCCCGCGCCAACCTGGAAGACCTGGCCGCCAGTGGCGCGCGACGGCTGCTCGTGCTGAGCCCGGGTGATTTCTTCGCCTTCAAGCAACTCTACCCCGAGCGCCTTCAGCTATCCCTGCCCGACTCGGTAGACCTGAGCGAAGTGACCGTGCTGCTGGCCCAGGCGCTGGACCGGGGTGAACTGGCTTTCGAGCCCCTGCCCCCGGGCCCGCCCCACGCCTACGTGGACCCCAGCCATTCCGTGCGGGTCAAGACCCGCTACGACGCACCTCGCAAACTGCTCGCCGCGGTCATACCCGCGCCTCCCGTCGAGCTTTTCTGGCGCCGCGAGCGTACCCACCCCGTGGGCAGCACCGCGCTCAAGTTCACCATTCCCCAGTTCGCCGACCACCTCACCTGGGCCCGCCTGGGCGACGCCCGCCAAGCCGGCGCCCAGCGCCTAATCAGCGAAGATGCCGGTACCCTCAAAGCGCTCGGCGACCATGCCGCCCGCTTCGGTGTCGAAGTGCTGAGTCTCTACGAACTCCTGGCTTCCCAACTGCGATAGGCGCCTTCCGCGCCCCTCGCACCCCATATCGACTGCTACACCCTGTTTTGTCCTCACTCTCACCATCTAACTCAGGAGGTTTACCATGCATCTCTCAATGCACAACTGGATGCGAGCCGAACCTATCGAAGTGACCATTCGCCGGCTGGCCAAGTACGGCTACGAAAGCATCGAAATCGGCGGCGAACCGTACAAGTACGATACTGCCGAGGTTCGACGTCTGTTGAAGGAAAACGGTCTGCGCTGCTGGGGATCCATCAGCCTGATGTTCACCGGTCTGGACCTGATCCAGGCCAGCGAAGAGGGCCGTGCCAAGACCATCCAATACCTGAAAGACTGTGTAACCATGGTAAAAGAATTGGACGGTACGGTCATGAGCATTGTGCCCTCGGAAGTGGGCAAGGTCACGCCCCAGGCCGATCCCGAAACAGAGTGGCAATGGGCCGTGGAAGGGTTGCGCGAGATCAACGATCACGCCAAGAAAGAGGGCGTGCGTATCGCGGTAGAACCCCTCAACCGCTTCGAGACCAACTTCCTCAATCGCCATGACCAGGCCATCCTGCTGGCAAAGGAAGTGGGCGAGAATTGTGGTGTCTGCCTGGACGCCTTCCATATGAACATCGAGGAGGCGAACTTCCGACAGGCTCTGCTGGAGACGGGCGATCTGCTGTACGACTACCACGTGGCCGACAATAATCGTATGGCCTGCGGCATGGGCGCGCTCAACTGGCGCGACATCGTGGGTACCCTCAAGGAAATCGGCTACGACGGAGCCCTGACCGTGGAGTTCGTGGCCCCGCTCGACCGCACACCGGCCAACCCCTACAAGAACGCCACGGCCTCGGCCGAGAAGGAGCTGACCCCGGAACAGCTCAAATTCATCGAGGACCACGGCAGCGGCGTCCTTTCCGAGGAATTCTATAGCTGGCTCGTTGAAGAGACCGCCAAAACGCTACTTCCTCTGATCAAATAGACAGCTTGCTCGGGATGAGGAGAGAGATTGAGGACACGGTTGTGGTGCGCCCGCCCCACGGGTGGGCGCATCGCAGCCCCCCTCAATGTCCCTCTCACCCTGATCGACAGATACCGGCGTTCAACCCGGAGGTTTCGGCATGGGCAGGAACGTTGTAATCATCGGTACGTTGGACACAAAAGGCCCCGAAATCGCCTATCTGCGCGACCGCCTGCAAGACCTGGGGCTCACCACCACGGTAGTGGATTCGGGCATCCTCGGCGAACCCATCGGCATCACGCCGGACATCACCCGCGCCGAGGCGGCCACCTACGGTGGCTACACCATCGAGCAAATGCGCAACGCCGGCAGCCGCGGCAAGGCCGTGGAAATGATGCGCGAGTCCCTCAAGGTCCTCACCCTGGAGCTGTACCGGCAGGGCAGGTTGGATGCCATCACCAGCATGGGCGGAGCCGAAGGCGCGGTGATGGGCGCAGCCTGTATGATGCAACTGCCGGTGGGTGTGCCCAAAGTCCTGGTCTCACCCATCGCCTCAGGCCTGCACTATTTCGATCCCCTGGTCGGAACCTCCGACGTGTTCGTGGTGCACTCCATCGTCGACATCCTGGGCCTGAATCCCATCGCTACCACCATCTTCGACAACGTGGCCGCGGCCCTATACGGCCTGGTGACGCACGGACATGAACTGACGCCGCCGGGGCCCGAGGACAAGTACGTGGCCGTCACCATGCTGGGCAATACCACGAAGGCGGTCATGGCTCTGAAAGAGCGGCTGGCCCAGGCCGGCTTCGAAGCCGTCATCTTTCATTCCAACGGTGTGGGCGGCCCCGCCATGGAGGAACTGGCCGAAGCCGGGCAGTTCGTGGGCGTGATCGACTTCACCACCAACGAGACCTACGACCCCATGGTGGGCGGCATCCACGACGGCGGGCCAGACCGCCTCAAGCGGGTGGGGTTGCTCGGTCTACCGCAGGTGGTGGTGCCGGGTTGCATCGATTTCTGCGTGTTCCACGCCGGTGCAATTCCGCCCGCGCTCCAGGACCGCCCCGTCTACGACCACAATCCCGAATACACACTGGTCCGGGCCTCCAAGGAGGAAATGATCGCGCTCGGGCATCTGTTTGCCGAGCGGCTAAACATGGCCCGCGGGCCGGTGGTGGTGGCAGTGCCCACACAGGGGCTGTCCATTCCCAACGTGCCCGGTGGTCCCTTCTGGGATCCCGAGGCCGATGCCGCCTTCCTCGAGACCCTGCGCGCCGAACTGCGTCCCGACTTCCCCATCAAGACCTACGAACGCCATGTCAACGACCCTGCCTTCGGCGTCGAAGTAGCCGAACTCTTCCTGGAGCTGATGGAGTCGCATTCGTCCAGCTCGAATTGACCGCCTCATGATCTCGGCAATGACTGCTCGAATCTCTTTCCAAAGGGAGTCTTGAACCATGATCGATGACCACATCCCCAAGAAATATCGCGATGTTCCCCACCTGACCGATGAGGAAGAATTTCGCTCGCACTTCCTCTCGTGGGATATCGGCGATCTCTGCATGACCGATATCCGCTTCTATCTCGAACACAAAGACACGGTGCTGGTGCCTATGGCCAGCCTGGAGCAGCACGGGCCGCATCTGCCCCTGTATACCGACACGGTCACAGCCTGGGAGGTGTCCAAGCGGGTGGCCGAGATGATCGCGGTACTGCACACGCCCCCCATCTGGGCCGGCTACTCGCCCCAACACATGCACCGACCGGGCGCGGGCCGCGGTACCATCACCCTGCGCAGCAGTACCCTGCTCAACCTCATCTACGACGTGGGCCGCAGCCTTATCCACCACGGGTTCAACCGCATCATCTTCATCAACGGCCACGGCTCCAATGTGAAGATCATTGATCCCATTCTGCGCAAACTGCGTTACGATACCGGCGCCCTGATCAGCTTCGTCAAGCCCTACATGGAGAACTACTACGGGATCCTGGGCGACCTGATGGAGAATCCACCCGAGGAGACGCCCGGCTGGCATGCCAGTGAACTGGAGACATCGCAAGACCTGGCCTGGAACGAGCGCCTGGTGCGGATGGATCGCGCCGCGTTCACCAAGGCCCATATCCCCGACTTCCTGCCCAAATCCTTCGAGAAAAAAGACGGCATGCCCGACGTCGAGTTCGAGGGCTACAAGTACTTCACCTTCCCGATGGATCATCACGAATTCATCGAAACCGGCGTCATCGGCAATCCGCTGCGCGCTACCAAAGAGAAGGGGGAGGAGGCCTTCCGCCGGCTGTCGGAGCACACCGCGCGCGGCATCCTGGAGCTGATGAAAGTACCGGTCGAGGTCCACACCCGCGAGTTCGTCGATCGGGTGCTCTGAGCTGCGCCCCCGTCCGAGAGCGCAGCCGCTACCGGCGGCTCAGCGCCTGTCCCATCCCTGTTCCCGACTCCCCCGCCCTCCTCTCGCGGGCGCGAGCCGACGCGAGAGGAGGGCTACCGTATCGTGATGTCCAACAACTGCTTGAGGAGGCAACCACCGTGAAAGTAGGCGTTTTCAGTTTCGTGTTTCAGGATTTGCTCAGCTTCGACGAGGCGCTTGATTGGATCGCGGGGGTGGGCGCGGAAGCAGTGGAGATCGGATCCGGCGGCTATGTCGCCGAGTTGGGCGAATCCTACTGCAAGCCCGCAGAACTGCTGGCCGACCGCAGCAGGCTGCGCGCGTGGAAGAAGAAGGTGGAGGACCGCGGGCTCGAAATCAGTGCCCTTAGCTGCCACGGCAATCCTCTCCATCCCGACGAGAGTATTGCCCGGCGCCATAGAGAGGACTTTCGCGATACCGTGCGGGTGGCCGCGGAAATCGGGGTCCGACGCGTGGTTACCTTCTCGGGCTGTCCCGGCGACGGTGAAGGCAGCCGCTATCCCAACTGGGTCACCTGTCCCTGGCCGCCGGACTTCCTCCGCATCCTGGAATGGCAGTGGCAGGAGCGGGTGATCCCCTACTGGCAGGAAGAAGTGGCATTTTGCCGCGAGCAGGGCGTCGACATGATCGCACTGGAAATGCATCCCGGCTTTGTGGTCTACAACCCCGAAACGCTGTTGCGCCTGCGCGAGGCCGTGGGACCTGAGATCGGCGCCAACTTCGACCCCAGCCACCTCTTCTGGCAGAACATCGATCCCCTGGCCGCCATCCGCGCCCTCGGCGAAGCCATCTTTCACGTACATGCCAAGGACACGCGCGTGGATCCCCTGAACACCCAGGTCAACGGCGTGCTGGACACAAAGCCCTATGCCGACGAATCCAACCGCTCCTGGATCTTCCGCACGGTGGGATATGGTCACCCGCTGGCATTCTGGAAAGATCTGGTAAGCGAATTGCGACTGGCGGGCTATGACTACGTGCTCAGCATGGAGCACGAAGACAGCCTGATGTCCCTGCGCGAGGGCCTGGAGAAAGGAGTAAGCGCGTTGCGACAGATCGTGCTAACCGACGAACGGGGCAAGCCCTGGTTCGAGGCCTGATGCCCCGCCCATTCTCTGCCAGCGACCGGAGCCATGAGCAAACAACAACTACTCCGCTTCATCACCAAGGACGATGTGCAGGTCGAGGAACTGCCCTGGGGACCGCACGAGTGGATCAGCAGGGTGGGACTCACCGAGGCCGAGCACCTGATGTTGGTGCGGGTGACGATGCCTGCCGGCAAGGCCCATAAGTTCCATCGCCATCCCGCCATGGAAGAGATCATCTACGTGGTATCGGGTCAGGCCGAACAGTGGGTAGACCGGGAATATCGGCTGTTGGGGCCGGGCGACGCGGCCCACATCCCCATGGATGTCGTACACGGCACCTACAACACCGGCAGTGAAGACCTGGTGTTCCTCGCCATCCTCTCCCCGGCGATTTTCGAGGGCCCGGCCCTGATCGACATGTCCGATCAAGAGCCCTGGGCCAGCCTGCGCGAATGAGCGCTGCATCTGCGTGCCCGGAGGCATCGACTTGCAGATCACACTGGCGTACGGACGCGCGGGCCTGACGGTCACATTGCCGGAGTGGGTAGATGTCATCACCCCGCGCTTCGTGCCGGGAGTGCCGGACGAAGCCGCGGCCTTACGTGCGGCCCTGCGATCTCCCATTGGTTCGACGCCCCTGGCCGAAAAGGTGAAACGCGGGGACTCGGTGGTCATCGTTCACACCGATATCACCCGCGCCACGCCCAACGACCGTATGCTGCCGGTCATCCTGGCAGAACTCGAGGCCGCCGGCGTACGGCGCCGGGACATCACGCTGCTCAACGGCCTGGGTACGCACCGCCGTCAGACTGACGCCGAGTTGCGCCAGATGCTGGGTGATGCCATCGTCGCCAACTATCGGTGCCTGCAAGATAGCTGTTTCGACGAGGAGAATCTGGTGGCACTGGGCACCACGCACCTCGGCCACCCGGTTCGGGTAAACCGCACCTATCTGGAAGCCGACGTGAAGATCCTGACGGGCTTCATCGAACCCCACTTCTTTGCCGGCTTTTCCGGGGGTCCCAAGGCAGTGCTCCCGTCGCTGGCAGGAGCCGAGAGTGTCTTCAGCAATCACGGCCGCGAGATGATCGCACACCCGCGCGCGACCTGGGGCGTCACCACGGGCAACCCCATCTGGGAAGAGATGCGGGAAGTCGCCCTGAAAACCAACCCCAGCTTCCTGGTGAATGTGACGCTCAATTCGCGCAAGGAAATTACGGCCGTGTTCGCGGGCGATATGCTGGCAGCACATGCGCGTGGGTGCGAGTTCGTGCGGGAGCAGGCGATGGTAGGGGTGAAGCAGCCTTACGACATCGTCATCACCACCAACAGCGGCTATCCCCTGGACCAAAACCTTTACCAGGCAGTCAAGGGAATGAGCGCCGCGGCCCAAATCGTACGCCAGGGCGGTGCTATCATTATCGCCGCGGCCTGCGAAGACGGCCTGCCCGATCACGGCAAGTATGCCGAATTACTGGCTCGGGGCGGATCGCCGGAAGGCGTGCTGCGCATGTTGGAGGAACCCGGCTTCAGCGAGCACGACCAATGGCAGGTGCAGATCCAGGCGCAGATCCAGCGCAAGGCTCAGGTCTTCGTCTACAGCCAAGGTCTTACCCCCCGGCAGATCGAAGCTGCCCTGTTTACACCCTGCCCCACCATCGAGGGCACGTTACAGACCCTGCTGGAACGCTATGGTCCTCGGGCTCGCGTCTGTGTCCTTCCGGAAGGGCCTCTCACCATCCCCTATCTCCTGTCCTCCTGATCCCCCATTACCCCAACATGCATACCTATCCCCTCTACGTCTACTTCGTGGTTGCCCTGGGAATGTTTCTGGTCGGCATGTCCAAAGGAGGGCTGGGTGCTACACTGTCGGCCGTGACCGTACCGATGATGGCGCTTGTCTTGCCGGTCAAAGATGTCATCGGCATGATGCCGCCCGTGTTGATGCTGGCCGATGCCCTGGCCGTTGGCTTTCACTGGGGCAAATGGGACGGCCGCATGGTCCGCCTTCTGATCCCTTCTTCTCTCATCGGTGTGACCATCGGCACCCTGTTTCTCGCCAACGCACCTTCCGAACTGATCCGACTGGTCCTGGGCATTATCGTCATCATATTCGTCATCTACAAGGTCTTCGAACGGCGCCTGTTCGCCCGGATCACTTATCGACCACACAACTGGCATGGTGTGCTGGCCGGTTCCGTGGCCGGATTCACCTCCTCCGTAGCGCACACCGGTGGCCCTCCTGTAGGCATGTACCTCCTCCTGCAGGGAGTTCAGCCCCGCACCTACGCGGCAACTTCGGCCATCTTTTTCCTCATCCTGAATTATATCAAAGTACCCTTCTACTACGTGGCCGACGTGTTCAATTTCAAAGTATTGGCCACCTTCCTGTGGCTGTTGCCCATGGTGCCGCTGGGCGTCCTGGCGGGGAAATGGATCGTCGTGCGGGTGAGCAAGGGCTTTTATGACAATATCATTCTCTTCTTGCTCTTCGTCTCGGCCATGCTGCTGATTTTCTCGCGTTGAGATTGCGGTCGTGCAGGCCGCAAACCCGGCAGCGTCAGGTGCCGGGGAGGCGCGCCGCGACCGCGGCGAAGCCGAATAGCCTGTCCCGTATGCGGGCCCATACAGGCATGCGACCGTAACCAACCCGGCGGCCGGCAGACGTGTGCCATCGGCGGACGCTGCTGTCGCCGGCGCGCGCCGGCCGGCCCCAAGTTGAACGCACCCAACCCGCCGACAATGTATCAACTCGGTCGGTGACTCGGGCTGGTTGTTGGCAGATCGTGCATTGCGCCGAGTAAACTCGACCTCCACAGGCTGCGCCAGCCGTCGGCCTGCGCCCGCGCCACATACCGACTAAACTGATACGGT
>RFJM01000157.1 GCA_003694905.1 Caldilineae bacterium | reverse complement strand
GCGGGAACCTTTGCGCCATAGGCGTCGGTGAACAGATGCTCCCAGGGGTAAAGCTTGAACAGCGCATGAATGACGAAGTCGTCGGCATCGGCGAATTGGCCGATGACATCCATGCCGATCTGCTCCAACGGCACATAGGCCGTGTCGATGCCGGCGTTCAACAGAGCGGTCTGGCCGCCGGGGCTGATGAAGACCCGCACCTGGAAGGTGGCATTCTGGCAGTTCTGGAAGCCAATGGCGCCCAGATTGACGCCGTCGTCGTAGCGGTCCCGGTTGGCGACGTTGGCCGGTGGAGTGATGTTGCGGGGCGCAGCGCCCAGGTCCGCATCCGGCTCGAACTCCACCCGTTTGCCCAGATGGAAGGGCCGGGGCCGGGCGTGGCGGGGACCTTCCGGCGCACCGGTGGCCACGTCAAACACCGTGGGGAAGTTGGCCGGTACGCCCGGGTAGGCGGTCATGCCCGCAGCCGCGTGGTTGCTGCTGTCCGGCGCGTCGCCCAGGTCCCAGGGACGGTATGAGGCCTGAACCTGGTGCTCACCCACCACTTCCGGGGGTAGAAGCTGGAACTCGTTGCAGTCGAAGGGCTCGCCCGGCGGCAACAGGGTGTAGCGCAGCCGGCTGCGCAGCGCGATCTCCTGGGCTGCATCCGCGGGGATATCCTCATCTCGTAGGGACACAAGAATACCGATGATGTTCAGCGGCTGTTCCATGGTGCGGGTCTCGCCCGGCTGCAGGTCGAAGGAGCCCAGGCAGAGTTCCCTGGACGGGCCGGCCGAGGCGGCGGTGACTTTGATCTCCTCGAAGTTGAGGCTGACGCCTATGGTGGCCCGCGCCTCGGCTATGTTGCTGATGACACCGCGCCACTTGGGCCGCACGGTCTCAAACATGATGTTCGCGGCGTCGGCTCGGGCTGCGCTCAGTTGGCCGCCTTCATCATCGGTGATGATCTCCTGGCCGATTTCGATGTCATCCAGGCTGGCGCGAGGGCAGGCCGCCTGGAAGGCAACCGACTTCTCATCTACCTTGGTTCCGTCGGGCTTGTGCAGAGTGGCCGTGTTGGTGATGGTCACCGTGTTCTCACCAGGCCGGCAGAAGGGGTGCACGTGCACCAGGAAGCTCAACTCGACCTCCGCGTCCGGGGCCAGGGTCCCGCGCCAGCGCACGATCTGATCGGGCCGCGCCGAGCCGCCGGGACGACGGTATTCGATACGGGCCTCGAGGGGGTTGACGCCAGGGGAGCGGTCGACCACATTGACGTATTTCAACTGACCGTCCACGTACTGGGGCAGCACGTGCTGGGGATAGTCCAGCCGGTCCCGGATCTCGGCGCGGATGGGCTCGGTGCCGCCTTCGTGTTTCAGACGGATGGTGTAGGTGACCGTGTCCCCGTAGCCCACCGGTGTGCGGGGAGTTGTGACCGCCTTCGTCAGGGTAACCGTTCCCGGTTGACCCTGGGGAGTGGGCCGATAGAGATAGTCCTCGGTCTCCCCAAAGGCATAGGCCGGGGGCGTGTTGCCGGGATGGGGACCGCGACCATCGGCCAGACCGGTAGCGGGATTGCGGGGAGCTTTTTGCTCGCTGAGGCTGATTCGTACCCAGTGGCGATGCTGAGCCTCGGCATTGCCGTCCGGATTGTAGATCAACACCGTAGGTACGTTGATATCGACATAGGTACCCGCGGGAATGGTGCCAAGATCGACGACATAATCTTGTACAATCCATTCGTACGAACGCGTCTGCTGGCCGTTCTCGAACTGGCAGTGGCCAATATCATCCCAGTCGCCATCCTGGTTGCCGTCAAACCAGGCGTTGAGGTACATGATGTCTTGTGTGGCGTTAGGAGCTTTGCGCACGCGTACGGTGAGGTTGCTTTGCTGGCAGTCGAGAATGGGCACCGAAGGATTCCGCCAGCCATCATCACCGCGATCGTTGTTGGCATTGTCGCCACCGGCCAGGATGTTGGTGGGCCCGTCAGCATCGGGGCCGCTATCCGCCTCGGCTTCTCGTGTCAGAGCCATGCCCAAGATGGCCTGAGCGCCGAGGTTTTCGTGCCTGGGTCCTGCAGGCTGTCCGGCCGGGGTTACCTGATAGACGGTGGGAAAACGACCCGGTGTGCCCGGATAGGCGGTGTTGGTCTGGCCCTGGTTATTGCTGCTGTCGGGCGCATCACCCAGGTCGCGGAAGGGCTGGTTGTTGGGTAGGTCGGGATTGTATTCGTCATCCACCGAATAGGCGATGTCGAGAGTAGGCGGCGGCAGGGTTTCTCTGGATTCGAAGTACACGCCGGGCGAAGCCGTCAGCAATACAAAGCCATGGTTGGCAAAGCCACCGGCCGACCACTGCTGCACGACAGATGTGACATTCCAACTATGCCAGCCGTAATCGCCCACAGAGGTTGAGGTGCCGGGCGCCGAATTGGCAGGCTTGTTATCCCACGTGAGGGTGGTCTCGTCCCACGCGGCCAAAGCCACCGCCACGTGAATGGTGTGCGGGCCCTCGCCGACGATGTCGGCGGGCTTCATACGCAGGGTAGCACTGAGGATGTTGGCGCTCGCGGGCAGGGCGGACAGATCGAACTGTACGAAGCTGCGAGCGTTGGCGGTCACGCCCAAAGGTCCGGCGCCGTAGTTGGTGCCGGGGTTGCCTGCCGAGACTTCGGCATCGGCCACTGCTGTCAGGCTCACCTGCTGGACGGCGGCCTGTGCCCGGTTGACAGAGACCAAACCGGGCACGAATGCCAGCGCCAGCAAGAGCAATACCGGCAGTAGTATCATCACCGGCAGGCGGCGTACACGATAGGATGTACCAAGATGCATCATGCGATCTCCTTTCAATCAAAAGTGTGAGGTGGGAACTGCTTCTCATCCGCGAGCCGTCGTTTTTTCCTGCAGATAGGCCATCAACTGCTCGAGATCGGTGAACGATCGTTTCTCCTCGGAGTGGATGTCTTCCACCAGGATGCGCCAGCCATCCTCTTCGGCTTTGTGCCAGATACGTAGCAGGCAGGCAAAGTAGTCGGGTAGCGTCGATGTGACAGAGGGGGGCAAGGGGAGCCTCCTGAGCAGGTAATGGACGTCGCGGCAAGGGTGGCAGGGGTCAATTGTCAGCACCATAGCAGAAAAGCGATTACAAAACGCTTACACTGGTACCATGCTGCCCCGTCTGCGTGTCACACTGTTGGGCGGATTGTCGATCGAACTGGATGGTCAGCCCCTAGGCAGCTTCCGTTCTCGTACCGCCGAAGCGCTGTTTGTGTATCTGTTGCTGCACAAACGCAGCTTCTCGCGCCGGCAACTGGCCGAGTTCTTCTGGGAAGGGCGCGACGAGAAACAGGCCGCAGCGAATCTGCGCACCGTGCTGTCCATGCTGAACAAACAGCTGGGTGGGTTTATGAAGATCGGCCGACAGACAGTCGGCATTGACACGAACCAGGCGATTGCAGTGGATGTGTGGCAGTTCGAGCAGGGACTGGCCGCGTTGCTGGAAGCCGAAACAAACGCGCCGGACGCCCTGGACGAGGCGCTGCGGCTCTACCGGGGTGAGTTTCTCGAAGGCTTCTATCTCAGCGAGGCCCCGCGCTTTCAGGAATGGGAAGTGGTCCAGCGGGAACGTCTGCAGCATCTTGCCTCACAGGGCTTCAGGCGCCGCATCGCCATAGCCCTGCGCCAGGGTGATGCCGAAACAGCTCTCGCGCTGGCCGAACGGCTCGTGCAGATCGACCCCTATGAAGAAGAGTGCCATCGCCTGCTGATGGAAGCCCTGCTGCGAAGCGGTCGCCGCACAACGGCTCTGCGCCGTTTCCAGGAATTGCGCGGCTTGCTGCACGCGGAACTGGGCATCGAGCCGGACGAGACCACCGTGGCTCTGGCCGAACGCATTCGGCGTCTTGTCTGGCCCCCACCCTGCAAGGTGCCCCGGTCGCCCACGCCCCTTATCGGCCGCGCGGCCGAGCTCGACACCGTGAAAACCATGTTGCATGCCCATGCTTTGGTCACGATTCTGGGGCCGGGCGGCATGGGCAAGACACGACTGGCGGTCGCCGTCGCGCAGGCGTGCTGCGATGAGGCAGCCGGGTATTTCCTCGACGGTGTCTATTTCATCCCGCTCTCATCGCTTACCACACCGCAGCACATCCCCACCGCCGTTGCCGAGACGCTGGGTATGCTCCTGAGCGATCGGGAGCAGGTGGCCGAGCAGGTACTCGACTATCTCCATGACCGCGAATGCCTCCTGGTCCTGGACAATTTTGAGCATCTGATCGGCCCGGGCAGCCTGGAATTCCTGGATGAGATGCTCCATCGGGCGCCCCATGTGCGTTTGCTTATCACCTCGCGGGAGCGGCTGGGCCAGCCGAATGAAGCTGTCTACGATTTGCAGGGTCTGTCCCGTGACACGGCTGCAGGCCAGAATGACGCCGTCGCCCTGTTTCTATACCATGCCCGTCGACTGCGGCATGACTACGTGCCCGACAAGGCCGAACAGGAAGCCCTGACCCGCTTTTGCACCATGGTAGAAGGCATGCCTCTGGCCATCCAACTGGGTGCAGCCTGGATCCGGCACCGCAGCGCTGCCGAAATCGCAGAGGAGGCGGCGGTCAGCCTGGACTTGCTGAGCGCCCCGCGCGGCCGGGAGCATGACCGTCACGGCAGTGTGCGGGGTGTGCTGGCTGCCTCGTGGCAGCGCCTGCCCCCAGACGAACAGCAAAGCCTGGCCCGGCTGGGCATCTTCGCCGGTCGTTTTACGCAGGCGGCCGCCCGGCAGGTGGCTGCGGTCCCCCGGCAGATCCTGTTTGACCTGGTAGATAGGTCGCTGTTGCGGCCTGCAGGGGACGAGCGTTTTGATCTGCATCCGCTGGTGCAGCAATTCGCCCGCGAGCAACTGCGTGCATCCGGCGATTGGGCAAAGGTGGCGGCAGCCCACGCCGCCTACTTTCACCAGATGCTGGTACAGGCCGGCGAGGAGTTATTGTCTGCCCGCCGCGCGGGGGAGAACCCCGCACAGGTGCTGGTCCGCCTCCACGAGGCGATCGCGGATCTGCGCGCCGCCTGGCAATGGCTACAGGCCCATCCCCAGGCCATGCCACCGGCTGAAGTCGCAGCGTTTGTCGATGGCTTCGGCCTCTTCCTGGCCTTTGCCAGTTGGTATCAAGAGGCCATTGCGCTGTACGAACGTGCGTTGCAAATCTGGTCTGTCGGAGATGTGGTACGCAGCCACTGGCTACACCAACTGGCCAACGCGCAATTCGGGCTTGGCCTTACCAACGAGGCCGAGGCCACCTTTCAGCAGGCCCTCGCACTGCTGGGCCGGCCCTTTCCCAGGCGTGAAAGCCGTCTGAAGCTGAGTATCACCCGCATGCTGGCGCGGCAATTGCAGCGTCGCGCTTTTGCCGCCTCCGCCCCACAACCGTCAAGCCATGTCCCCACACCTGCTGCCGAAGCCATTCAGATCTACGAGAAGCTGAGCCGCATCTTCTACTATCAGGGCCGGCGCTCGGCATTCACCTTTGCCACGCTCGCCGCCCTCACCCTGGCCGAGCAAAGTGGGGACCAATCTGCCATGGCCCGCGGGTATGCCAACATGTGCATCGGCATGGCCTTCGTCGGATACCACAATTGGGCGCGCTACTACCGGCGTCGCGCCCGCCACATCGGTGAACGCCAGCCTGACATCCCCACCCGCGCCTACGTGCTGCTGGTAACCGGCGTGTATGACGGCATGGTGGGCAACTGGAGCGAGGGACAACCCGCGCTGCAGGCGGCCCAGAAGATCTACGAAAAGCTGGGGGATCGCCAGCAGTGGGGGGAAAGTTTGACCGTGTGGGCAACCAACGAGTATGCGCAGGGACGCTTCGCCCTTGCCGCGGAAGCCTGGGAGCATTTGAGGATGCAGGCAGAGCATACGGGAAATCGCCTGCATCAGGCCTGGGGACTGACCGGACAGGCGGGCGCTTTGCTCATTCTTGGCAACACAAGGCAGGCCGAGCGCTTGCTGCGGCGGAGCATCACCATTCTCGAACATGTCAACTCCGCCCAGAACCTGCTGACCGCCCGGGCTTTCTGGGCCCTGGCCCTGTATCGTCTAGGCCGCCATAGCCGCGCCCTGGCTCAGGCGGAGGCCTCGCGCCAACTCCTGACCGGCACCACGCCGGCCTTCACCACGGTCGTGGCATCGTTTGGCAGCCTGGCCGAAGTCTATCTGGGCCTTGCAGACCTGGGTTCGGCCCTGAAACCGGAAGCGGCTCTGTCGCCCGGCGACTTGCTGGCCCGCGGCGATGCCATTACCGCCCAGTTTCTCGATTTCACGACCGTGGTCACTGCCGGAGCCCCACGCGCCCTGATCTACCGCGGGCTCTATCTCTGGCAATGCGGCAAGCTCGAGGCAGCGCACCGGCACTGGCAGCAGGCGTTGGTTCGCGCGCAGGCGCTTTCCATGCCCTACGAGGCTGCCCGCGCCCATCTCGAACTTGCACTGCATCCCCTCCCCGAACGCTCCGACAACGGTCACCTGACGCAGGCCTACACCGAACTCTCATCCCTTCAGGCCTCCTATGATTTGCAGCGGATCGAGCAGGGAGGTTGAAGCGTTGGTGGCGCTTCTCCGCCTCTCGCAAACGCGGTGGCGACAATGAGGAGAGCCCCACCCGACCCGGGATTGACTCCGACATTGACGCGGCCGAGCCGGGCACGTACAATGGCAGCCACGCCTTCCTCTTCTCACGTATCCTTCGCCGATGCCTTCATCCAATCCCCAACAGGTGTGTGATGCCAGACTATCTGTCCCTGGCCCGACGCGTATTGCAGGCCCAACCCTTCAGCATGCTCCTTGGAGCCGAGGTTACCGGCTTCGAGCCTGGCTCCGCCGAACTCAGGATCCCGATAAGCGACGATCTCAAACAGCAACACGGCTTCGTACACGGTGGCGTCATCAGCTATGCTGCGGACAACGCGCTCACTTTTGCGGGAGGCAGCGTGCTTGGGGAAAAGGTCGTCACCTCCGAGTACAAGATCAACTACCTGCGGCCGGCCACGGGCACCCATCTCATCGCCCGCGCGAGCGTGGTCCATGCCGGCCGCACCCAGGCCGTGTGCCGGTGCGATGTCTTTGCGGTTACGGACGAGGGAGAACGTCTCTGCGCCGCAGCTCAGGGCACCATACGCCGTGTCGATTGAAGTGGCGCGCGCCTGCTTCTGCATCCGGTCCCGCGCACACTCGCTGCCGCTGTCCGGCGGTGGTGCCTAGCGCGCGGCGAACAGAGCCAGCACCACGCCTCCGGCCACCACACTGGCGATCTGCCCGGCCGTGTTGGCCCCCATGGCGTGCATCAGCAGAAAGTTCTCGAAATCCTCTTCCTGCGCCACCCGTTGCACGACCCTGGCCGCCATGGGGAAGGCGCTGATACCCGCGGCGCCGATGAGGGGATTCAGCGGGCCTCGCACGACCCAACGCAGAAGCCGGGCAAACACCAGGCCTGCTGCCGTGTCCAGCCCGAAAGCGAAAATGCCCAGGAGCAGAATCAACAAGGTTTGCGGTCGCAGAAAGGCTTCGGCGCGCATGGTGGCACCGATGGCCAGGCCCAGGAAGAGTGTAACCGCGTTGGCGATCTCGTTCGATGACGCTCCCACCAGCCGCTCCACCACCCCGGCTTCCTTCATCAGATTCCCCAGCATCAGCATGCCGATGAGGGGGATGGCCATCGGTACCAGCAGTCCCACCACAGCGGTGACGATGATGGGGAAAAGGATGCGGGTGCGCCTGCTCACCGGCCGCTGGCTGTAGGGCATGCGGATGAGCCGCTGTCGGCGGGAAACCAACGCCCGCATGATGGGGGGCTGGATGATGGGGACCAGGGACATGTAGCTGTAGGCCACGACCGCGATAGGACCCAGCAAATGGGGCGCGAGCTGATTGCTCACATAGATGGAAGTCGGGCCATCGATAGCGCCGATGATGCCGATGGAAGCAGCCTCGTTGATATCGAAGCCCAGGAGCAGCGCCAGAAACAGCGTACCGAAAATACCGAATTGCCCCGCCGCACCCATCAGGAGCATGTGTGGCTGTTCCAGCAACGGCCCGAAGTCCGTCATGGCGCCGATCCCCACGAAGATCAGCAGCGGAAACATCTCATTGCCCACGCCTGCGTTATACAGGATCGTCAGCAAGCCGTCGTCCCCAACCAGGGGCGAGAGGGGTAGATTGGCCAGGATCGCCCCGGCGCCAATCGGCAGCAGCAGTACCGGTTCATACTCCTTGGCAATGGCCAGGTAGATCAGCAACCCACCGATTCCCATCATCACAACCTGACCCCAACTCAGACTTAGCAATCCGGCGAGAAGCGTGTCCAGCAGATTCATGAGATCAGCCCTGGCGATAGCGTAGCAGTGGCTCGTCGTAGTTGACCGATTGACCCGGGCGTACCAGCACCTCGGCCACAATACCGGAGCGCGGGGAACGAATGGCGTTCTTCATCTTCATTGCTTCCAGCACCAACACCTGATCCCCTCGCTGCACCTCTGCGCCCGGCTCCACGTTGACCTCAAGGATCACGCCTGGCATGGGAGCACGCAGATCGGCCGGCTCGGTTGCCGTGTCCGCGGGCCGGTCACGGGCGGCTGCGGGCGAGGCCGAAGGGATGGCTTCGGTCGAGGGGTGAGGATGCACCTGCGGCTCGTGGTCGGGTGCCTCGCTCAGGGCGACATCGTAGACCTGGCCGTCCACCCACACGCGGTAGTGCTCGGCATCGTTCAACGGTTGCAGATCGACAACGTGGGTGATGTCCCCAATGGTGACGGTGTAGCGCTTCATGAATCACTCCTTCGGCGTTGAGGCGTGTAGGAACGGAGTTGACGGCCCCGCCCCAGGGCCACCCAACGGGAAGAGGGCTGCCGGCCGTGGGTCGCAGGTGGGGCCGCGTGCGCTGAGGTTTCGCGACGGTGCCGGTGTACGGCCACGGTGATGGCGGCCAGGACATCAGGCGCAGGGCCGGCAGCAGCCGGGGTTGAGTCGGAGGGTGGGGCAGACACCTCGCGCGGGAGTAAACGCCGGTCGAGGCGCGCGAACAGCGCGATGACGCCCCACAACAGAGCCAGCACGACGAAAACCAACGTCATGCCGAATACCATCAGCAGCAGGCCAAATCTGAGATCTCCCGCCATCTTTGCTCAACTCCTCACACCGGCATGAGACCGTGTTTCTTGGGCGGATTCTGCTGGACTTTGGTCCGCAGGAAGGCCAGGGCGGCGATCAGACGCGGCCGCGTCTCGCGCGGGTCGATGACGTCGTCCACATAGCCCAGCTCCGCGGCGACATAAGGATTGAAGAAAGCCCGGCGATATTTCTCGGCAAACTCGGCCTCCAGCCGACTGCGATCCTCTGCCTGCTCCAGGTCACGGCGATGCAGAATACGCACCGCGCCTTCGGCGCCCATGACCGCGATCTCGGCGCTGGGCCAGGCCAAAGCCAGATCACTACGCATCTCGCGTGAACTCATGGCGATGTAGGCGCCGCCCATGGCCTTGCGCAGGATGACCGAGACCTTGGGCACGGTGGCTTCCACATAGGCGTAGATGATCTTGGCCCCGTGCCGGATCACGCCACCGTGCTCCTGATTCACGCCGGGCATAAAGCCGGGGGTATCGACCAGGGTGACCAGCGGGATATTGAAAGCATCGCAAACACGGATGAAATGCGCGATCTTGTCGCTGGCATCGATGTCAAGCACACCGGCAAGATGCGCGGGCTGGTTGGCCACGATCCCCACCACATGACCGTCGAGGCGGGCAAAGCCGACGACGGCGTTGCGAGCGAAGTACGGTTGCACTTCGAGGAAACTGTCGCGATCCACCACGGCCTGGATGACCTCTTTGATATCGTAGGCCTGGTCTTCGGCCGCGGGGACGATGCCGAGCAGGGCCGGGTCGCGCCGGTCAGGCGGGTCTTGTGCGGAAAGATAGGGGGGATCTTCGCTGTTGTTCTGGGGAAGGTAGTGCAGCAGGCGGCGCACGAGGCTCAGGGCAGCGGCCTCGTCCTCGGCCAGAAAATGGGCAACCCCGCTACGGGTGTTGTGGATCATGGCGCCGCCCAGCTCGTTGGTGCTCACCTTCTCGCCAGTCACGGCCTCCACCACATCCGGCCCGGTGAGGAACATGTAGCTGGTATCCTTGACCATGATCACGAAATCGGTCAGCGCCGGCGCATAAACCGAGCCACCGGCCGAGGGGCCCATCATCACCGAGATCTGCGGAATGACGCCGGAGGAGAGTACGTTGCGGCTGAACATGGCACCATAGCCGGCCAGACCGCGAATGCCCTCCTGGATGCGCGCCCCGCCCGAATCCATCAGGCCGATGATGGGAACGCCCGCCTCCAAAGCCAGGTCCTGCAGTGCCACGATCTTGCGGGCATGCATCTCGGAAAAGGTGCCGCCCAACACGGTGAAATCCTGGGCATAGACGGCCACCTGGCGCCCGCCAATGGTGCCAAACCCCGTCACCACTGCGTCGCCGGCAAAACGTTTCTTGTCCATCCCGAAGTCGCTGATCTGATGTTTCACGAACATGCCCATCTCCTGAAAGGACCCCTCATCCAACAAATGGGCGATTCGTTCTCTGGCCGTCCACTTGCCCAAAGCGTGTTGCCTGGCCACGCGCGCCTCTCCCCCACCCTGCAGGGCTTCCTCGCGCAGGCGATGTAGTTCGGCGAGCTGATGATCCGTCATGGGCCACCTTATTTGAATGAGCGTTTTGTAAGAGGTCGTACGTCCTATTGTACGAGACGACGCAAGAAGCAACAAAATGGCGCGGGCTCTTTGCACACCTCCCAAATGACAGGTCGTCACTCCTACCGAATGGGGGTGGTAGGAAATCACGTTCTTGATAAACTGGATAGTATGAGCCAAGCCCTCACCACACGAACGGCGCCTGCCTGGCGCACATCCCTGCTCTATTATCGCACCCTCAAAGTCGTGCGGCGGATCGTCCTCTATCTGCTGATGATCCTGGCCGTCGCCTGGGCAATTCTGCCGCTCTTCTGGGTCTTTATCTCTTCCATCAAGCCCGACACCGAGACCTACGCCTTCGAGCAGACGGTCTTCCCGCGCCACCCCACGCTGGACAACTACATCACCCTGTTTCGCGTCACCCGCTTCAGCCTGTGGATGCGCAATAGCGCCATCCTTTCCACGGCCACTACCCTGGCCGTCATCGGGTTGTCGGCCATGGCCGCCTATGCCATGAGCCGGTTCCGCTACCGGCTTTTCGAGCTTTTCAGCCGCATGACTCTGCTGGCGTACATGATGCCCCCCATCGTGCTGGTGGTGCCCCTGTTCTTCATCCTCTTCAAGATGCACCTGGTCAACTCCATGTTCGGCTTGATGCTGGTCTATGTGGGGACCCGTCTGCCGGTGGGGCTGTGGATGCTACGCTCCTATTTCCAGGGCATTCCCATCGAGCTGGAAGACGCGGCCAGAGTGGACGGCGCCACCCGCTTTCAGGCCTTCTACAAGGTGATTCTGCCCCAGGCTCTCCCCGGCATGATCGCCACGGGTATCTTCGTGTTCAGTGTCACCTGGCAAGAGTTCCTCTTTGCTTCTATCCTCATCTTCAGCGCCTCCAAGCAGACGCTGAGTGCGGGCGTGGCGACCTTTCTCTCGGAAGACTGGATCTATTCCTGGGGCGTGTTGATGGCGGCAGGTGTCATGATCAGTCTGCCGCTGGTTCTCTTCTACATCTTCCTGCAACGGTACCTGATCGCCGGTTGGGGTGGCGGCGGTCTCAAAGGTTAGCATCACCCTGCAAAGGAGGAGCACCCTACGGCCAACAAGCGTGCAATTCGTCGGCGTCGAGCCGGGCATCGCCTTCCCGCGAGGGAGAGCGGCCTGCTCGGCCTCACGCCCTCTGGAACGATGTTGTTCGCGCATCGTTCACCCCTTATTCACCCGTTCCATTTTATCAGGAGGTTGATACAATGAAACGTTTGCCTCTCGTCCTTTCCCTGCTGGTGCTGCTGTTGCTTCTGGCGGCATGCGCAGCCCAGCCCGCGCAACAGGTAGTCGTCACCAAAGAAGTCGTCAAAGAAGTGGTGGTGACACCCACGCCCGGGCCGGAGACAGGACCGCGCACCCTGACCTTCTTCACCACCGAGGCGGACCCGCCCCAGCTCGACATCCTGGCCGAGATCATCGATGAGTATCATCAGGAGCACCCGGATGTCTACATCGATGTGGTTACCGGCACGCCGGCCACTCGTGGTGAGCGCATTGCCACCCTGCTGGCAGCCGGCGCGGACGCGGGCATCTTCGAGATCGAGGCGGCATTCTCTCGCGATTGGGCCGAGGCCGGCTACCTGCTGCCCTTGAACGATGTCTTCGAGGCCATCGGCGGCGTCGACGAGTACGTTCCCGGCAGCTACTTCCAGCTGGGCGACACCGTCTACGCTCTGCCCTACGCCACCAGCGTCTACGGCCTGTGGTATCGGAAAGATCTGTTCGAAGAAGCAGGCCTGGCTCCACCCACCAACTACGAAGAACTGGTTGCCGCCGCGCAGGCCCTGACCAAACCGGAAGAAGGCATCTACGGAATCTCCATCCCCGGCTCTACCAACGCTTCGGTTAACTTCTTCTCCACCTTCCTCTGGCAGCAATGCCTGGATTACTACACCCCTCAGGGCGAGCTCACCTTTGATCAGCCGGAGGCACTGGAAGCCATCAAGAAATGGGTAGCCCTCACCCAGTATGCTCCCCCGGGCTTCGAAAATTATAGCTGGGGCGACCAGATCACAGCCTTCGTCACCGGCAAGGCGGCCATGAGTGTGTACGCCGGTCGCCTGGGTGTGCGCATGCAGGACCAGGCGCCGCAACTGGAGGACAAGGCCGACATCGTGCGGCTCCCCTGGGCCACGCGTGAGGATGCCCCCTACGTAACCTATGGCTCCTGGAGCCGTATCGCCATTTCGGCCAACACCCGCTACCCGCAAACCGCTAAGGACTTCCTGCAATTCCTGCTCAGCGGCGACCGCCTGGCCCGCTATGATGCTACCGTCATCGGCCACATGGTGCCGCCCACCAAGTCTGTGGCCAAACTGCTGGAAAACTGGGACAGCGAGTATGCCCGCAAACACGCCGACTGGCTGGCCTTCTTCAACCGCGATGCTGCCTACACCAACCATCCAGCCAACAACATGGGCTCCATCGAGGGCTGCAATTTCATCAAGAAGGACTATGGCCCACCGTGGGGCGGTCCCATCTTCTCCCGCGGCGGCATCATCGATGTGATGTTCCAGCAGATCTACGTCGGCGGCACCGATCCCGAGGTCGCCTGGAAGGATGCCGTCGAGCAGATGAAACAGGTTCAGGAAGAGTGGCTGGCGGCCCATCCCGACTGGGAGCCTCCTCAATACTGATTCTCCCTCCTCAGGGGCGGCGCTCGCGCGGGCGTCGCCCCAACCGCCTTACGGAGTCCCGATGAGCCTGCTGAGCCAACGCCTCCGCACCTTCGCATCCGGCCTGGCCCCCGGCCGCAACGCCAGCCCTTTGGTGCGCCAGGATTTCCGGCTGGCGATTGTCATGATCACCCCCGCCATCCTGCTGGTGATCATCTTTGCCATTCTGCCCATGCTCCAGGGCCTGTACGCCAGCTTCTTCCAGATCGAGTCGGCCACGCTGGAGATGACTTTCAACGGGCTGGGCAACTACATCTGGCTGCTGAGCAAGCCCCTCTTCTGGCAATCCCTGTTGCGTTCTCTGATCTGGGTGACCAGTACCACGGTCATGCAGTTCCTGCTGGGTGTGGGCATCTCCCTGCTCCTCCATCAGGAGCTAAAGGCCCGGAACATCGCCCGCGGCATGGTGCTCTTCCCCTACCTGATCCCGGCCATCGTTATCTCCCTGACCTGGCGCTTCATTCTCGACCCGACCATGGGCGTTTTCAACCGCATGCTCATGGATTTCGGCATCATCGAGCGGCCCATCGCCTTTCTCACCCGACCCAACACGGCGCTTCTCTTTGTCATCGTTGCCGGCATCTGGAAGTACACGCCCTTTGTGGTGCTCATGACCCTGGCGCGATTACAGGTCATCCCGGTGGAGCTGGAGGAAGCGGCGCGGCTGGACGGCGCCAGCTCCTGGCAGCTCTTCCGGCATATCACTCTGCCCTGGCTCATGCCCGTCATCGTGGTCACGCTTCTGCTCCGCACCATCTGGACCTTCCGCCAGTTCGATATCGTCTATCTATTCGCTTTCGGTGGCCCTCTCTTCGGCACCACCACCCTGCCGGTACTGGTTCGCTACCTGGCCTTCGATGCGGAGAAAATCGGCGCGGCCGCGGCGACAGCTACGCTCATGCTCCTTATGCTTCTGGTCATGTCGTGGGGCTATTTCCGCTGGTACGGCATAGCGGAGGAAAAGCTGGACTGAGGGGTTTGCCCCGCAGAACCGACCGGCATCCGCCGTACCGACTGTATGCATAGGGACGCACAGCGCGGGCATCAGCCCACGCCGGGCGTCCCTTCTGTTTCTCCCGTTCTATCAGACCGACACGCCGACCGGTTGCCCGGTTGTGGCCTCCTGTCGCGGTGGTTGCCCTGTATCACGCATCCACTTGGGCCGCACATGCCAGAACCGGGGCAGGACAGCATCCCATTCGGCCAGCAGCCGGGCTGCAAGTGGGCTTTGGGTGGCTTCGTGG
>RFJM01000156.1 GCA_003694905.1 Caldilineae bacterium | reverse complement strand
GGTGATGTAGGCCTGCGCCACGCTGATGTTGCCGCCGGTC
Organism: Caldilineae bacterium; assembly: GCA_003694905.1. Classification (GTDB taxonomy): domain Bacteria; phylum Chloroflexota; class Anaerolineae; order J102; family J102; genus J102. The sequence continues at coordinate 11,091 of RFJM01000156.1, read as the reverse complement.
AGCCCGTCCACCATGCGGCTGACGAACAGCACGAACACCACGAAGGCGCTGGCCGCACCGGGTGCAAACGCACGCGCCAGCAGCCCACCGATGGGATCGGCCAGGGCCAGCAGCAGGAAACCGGCAGAGGTGCCGGCCACGGAGAGCAGCAGCACCGGCCGGCGGCCAAAGCGGTCGGACAGGCGGCCCAGAATGGGCGCGCCGATCAACTGCATGACCGCGTAGGAGGCCACCAGCAGCCCGGTCACGGTGTCGCTGGCGCCGTACTTGTTGGCGTAATAGGGCAGCAGCGGCAGGATCAGGCTGAAGCCCAGCAGGTCGATGAACACGACCAGAAGGATGGCAGTCAGACGTTTGTTTTTCATGGCATCACCTGGCCGTCTGGCCGGCAGGCGGGGGAACCCGGCGCAGCAGCCGCGTCAGGCCGTAGCCGCCCATGAAGAGGCCGTAGAACAGGAACACCGCACCGTACTCGATGACCGGGATGCGCAGCACCTCGTTGATGCGGGCCGGCTCGCCGCTCAGGCCGTAAAACAGCCCCGCGCCGAGCACGAAGGCCCCGGCGATCAGCCAGCGAACGCGGCGGCTCAAGCCCAGGCCATGCATCTGCGTCAGCACGATCATGGCCGCGAAGCCGAACAGGAACATCGGCCACAGCCCCTTGCCCTGGTAGATGGCCACCAGCGTGCCGTGCACCAGCACCAGCGTCTCCAGCGAGAACTTCCACCACTTGTTGAGGTGCGCCCGGTTGTAGATCAGCACCGATTGCGACAGGAGGGCGAACATGTAGAAAAAGCCCGCCAGGTGGCCGAAGGTGTTCTCCATCGGGTGGTACCAGAAGGTGTAGATCAACGCCCAGGAGAACAGGTAGCCGTGGTAGCGACGTACCACATCCAGGAAGGCCTTGTGGAACTTCACCTTCTTGCCCCAGATCAGGCCCCGGCGCGGTGTCTCCAGAATGAGCACGAAGACCAGCATCAGGATGACCGAACCCTGCGAGGTCACCTCGGGCACGGCGATGGCCAGGCCGTCGTACCATAGTTGGGTTTGCAGCCAGTGCAGGGCGAAGCCGGCCAGGTTGACGCCGACCATGGCCCAGTTGAACCAGCGGAAGCGGGTGTCGTATTTGGGGCGGGCGCGCTGCGCGGCCCAGATGGTGGCCCAGGCGGCGACCTGGTGCAGCGCGTAGCCCAGCCAGGCGGTGACGTAGGCCATCGTGGACGGGTTGCGCGTCTGCCAGGGGTAGAAGAAGGCGAAGTACTTCTCATTGACCACGTCGAAGCGGGCCTGCAGGCTGCCCGCGGTCAGCCAGATGATGGCCGTCAGCGCGGTGGCGGTGAGCACCAGGCTCAGGTATAGGTTGGTTTGGTCTTTCTTCATTGGGAACGCACTGCCACAGGAAATGTGAGGCGGTTAAGTTGAATAAGCCCACTATGACACACCTTGTCCGTTTTGTCAAACTTTAAGTCTGACAATATGGACAATACAATATCACCCAGCGCTGCCATGCAGGCCGGAGCGGCTAGAACCGCAGTTGAGCCCGTTGCAACCCGCGCGGTCGAGCGTTGCGCTTCCGGCGGGGAAACCGGTACAATGCCGGCATCATGAATCGTGGCGAAGCTTACCGGCCTTCGTTGTCACATCTCGCTCTGTCGCTGATCCTGCTGCTCGCCGCCGCGCTGCGCTTGTACGCGCTGGACGGTCAGAGCTTTTGGGCGGATGAGGGCAACTCGGTGGTGTTGGCAACCCGCAGTCCCGGCGAGATCGTGCACGCCGCTGCAGCCGACATCCATCCGCCTGGCTATTATCTGCTCCTTGCCGGCTGGGGCAGCCTGGTCGGGCTCGGGGAGGTGGGCGCTCGCAGTCTTTCGGCCGTATTGGGCGTGTTGGTCGTGGCAGGTGTCTACCGATTGGGCCGGATGTTGAGCGAACCAGGCACTGCCCTGCTTGCCGCGACTCTCACGGCCACCAATCCCTTCCTGGTCTACTACAGTCAGGAAGCCAGGATGTACCAGATGCTCACTCTGACTGCGGTCGTGGCGGCAATCGGCCTGGTGGTGGCCGTCGGGGAGGAAGGCAGAAGCAGGTGGGGCTGGGTTCTGTATGCTGGTGCCGCTGTGATGGGGCTCTATACCCACTACGCGTTCCCTCTGCATCTGCTGGCGCTCAATGCCGCATATCTGCTCAGCCTGCTCCGAGGGGAGACCCGCGGCCGCATCCTCCCCTGGCTGCTCGGCAACGCGGCGGCCGGGCTGGCATTCCTGCCCTGGCTGCCTGTAGCGTTGCGCCAGCTGACAACCTGGCCTGCGCCCGCACAGGTGTTGTCCCCGCTGCAGGCGCTGAGGACAACGGCCTATCTCTTCCTCTGCGGCCCCACCGGTTGCCCTGGCTCACCTGCCTATTTCTTCCTGCTGGCCCTACTTGCAGGTATCTTGGTGGTGCTGCTGGGACTGATGACCGTCCGGCGGGGCGGATCCACTGTTTTCGCGGTGCTGCTATCGGCCACCTGGCTGGTACTCCCGGTGTCAGCGATGCTGCTTTTCGGCATCTTCTCCCCCGTGTTTCTCAAGTTCCTGCTGATAGTCACGCCCGCCTATCTGGTGCTCGCGGCACTGGGGCTGGAGTGGTTGGCCGGCTGGGGACAGAGGCACGGGAAGGCTGCCGGTAACGAGCTCGGCCAGCGATCGCGCAAAGGACTCGCCCTCCTGCTCTTCCTGCTGATCGCCACCAGCAACCTGCTGGCTCTCGACCGTTACTACCACGACCCGGAGGTGGCGCGCGACGACTATCGCAGCATCGCTGCCTACCTGAAGACGGTGGCCACGGCAGACGATGCCGTCATTCTCAATGCACCCGGCCAGATCGATGCCTTCGGGCAGTACGACCACGGCGCTGCCCCCGTCCATCCGCTACCGGCCAGCCGGCCACCCGATCCCTCCCTCACTCTGGCCGAGCTTGAGAGAATAGTGGCCCGAAGCCGCCGCATCTACGCCATCTATTGGGCGACAGACCAATCCGACCCCGACGGGCTAATCGAGAACTACCTGGCCGCGCATACATTCAAAGCCTGGGACACCTGGGTAGGCCATCTGCGCTTCGTCGCTTACAACGCCGAGCCCCCCCCTGAAACGACCCCCTTCGTCAGACCACCTCGGTTCGGCCGCGATATCCTCCTGGACGCGGTGGGCCTGGCCGCCCAAGACCTGCACCCCGGCGACATCGCGCAGGTCCTGCTGCGCTGGGCGCCGACGGCCGACATCGATGCGCGCTACAAGGTTACGCTGCAACTCCTGGATCCTGCCCGACAGGTGATGGCCCAGGTGGACTCGGAACCTGTAGGTGGATCGCGGCCAACATCCGGCTGGCGCGCCTTCGACCTGATCGACGATCCCTATGGGCTACCCATACCCCTGGCCACGCCTCCTGTCTCCTACGAGCTGATTCTCGCCCTGTATGATGCTGAGAGCGGGACGCGACTGCCCGTAACGACAGGAGAAGGGGTGAGTGATCATCTCTCTTTGGGGACGGTCACGGTGCATCCTCCGGCGCAGGCACCCCCGCCGGCGGTGCTGCCCATCCGCTATCGTGCCGAGAAACGACTTGGTACGGTCACCTTCTTGGGCTATAATCGTTACAAACAAGGTTTCGGGCACGCGCCCGACACGCCCCTGATGCCCGGTGACACACTTCACATCACAACGTTCTGGCGTGCCGAAGAAAAACTGTACGACGATCTCGCTTTCGAACTGCTGCTAGACGATCTTCCCCTGGGTCGCTATCCCCTGGCCGGCCCTGCCTATCCCACCAGTGCCTGGCTGCCCGACCTGCCGTGGCGTGGCGAGTATAGCGTCGTGCTCCCGGCCGAGGCTGCAAACGGCAGGAGACACCGGCTTGCGCTACGTCTGGTCGGCAGTGACGGCCAGATCTTGAGCGATACCCTTCGTCTCCAGCCCGACCTGGTCTATTGAGCCCGCCCACCGGTCGGGCCCATGGGAACGTTTCGGCGGGTTATTCCTTGTTTCCGGAGGGTCATCATGAGAAGATCGATACTCTCTCTCTTGCCGATAGTGTCCTTGCTGGTCGCCTGCACCGTGCCTATCCCCAACCTGGAAGAGCCCAGCATGCCGAATCCCGCCTCGGCCTACTGTCGCGAGCGCGGATTCAAACTAGAAGTACGTACCGATGCCAACGGGAATCAGGTCGGCGTCTGCGTCTTCCCCGACGGCAGCGAGTGCGAGGAATGGGCCTTTTATCGAGGCGAGTGCAAACCCCACGGCGAACACAAGGCCGGCGTGCCCAATCCGGCTTCGCAGTACTGCGAAGAACAAGGCTACACGTTGGAAATCCGCACGGATGACAGCGGCGCGCAGTACGGGGTGTGCATCTTCCCGGACGGCAGTGAGTGTGAGGAGTGGGCCTATTACCTGGGCAATTGTGAGCCCGGAAAACCCTAGCGCCGGCATTGCCGGACGCTGCGGGAGCTAGGCCAGCTGCGCGTGTTGCTCCGCCAACGATCGCACCTGTTTCCGCAGTTCTTCGACCGAGGCCACCAGCCGGGGGTCGGCGTCGGCACCCCGGACCTGCAGGCGGTGTTTGCGAAACGCGAGTTCCGTTGCCGTCCGATGCAAGGCCGCCTCCAAAGCCGCCTGCCTGCTGTGCTTGCCGACGAGTAGCGCGATCAGCCCTCCCAATCGTTGCGGATGGGCCAGCAGCAGTGCGTACTGTTCCTGGCTGAGGATGTGGGGCACCTCGTCCTTGAGGTGTTGGCGAATCCATTCCTTTTCCTGCTGCCAGGCCAGGACAATCACCAGGACCAGCACCAGCACACCACCCCAATCCAGGAAGATGCTGACCAGAAACAGAAGCGGATTGGTGGCCGAGAGACTCGTGGTCAGGTTATGTAGCGCGTGGACAAGGATGGCAAGCAAGAGGCCGTAGACGGGCAGGCGCCAGCGGTGGGGACGGCGTCCCTTCATCGCCGCCAGGCCGAAAAAGGCGCCTGTGATGGCGGTATAGAAGGCATGGTTGAGACCGAAGACAATGGCACGCAGGAAGGTAATCAGCAGAAAATCCCCTGTCCCCCCCTCGAGGGCAGTGCCCACGAAGTAGAAGAAATTCTCGGTCATGGCAAAGCCGAAACCGATGAGGGCTCCGTAGACGATGCCATCCAGCACGTCGTCCAGCTCGGAACGCACGAATAGCACCAGTCCCAGCAGGGCCAGACCCTTGGCCATCTCCTCGACGACAGGGGCCACGGCAGCCACCTGCAGCAGGCTCCCCCCCAGGCCCAGGCGCTCGGGCGAAAGCGGCTGGTGGAGCAGTAGCTCGGCAGGGAGGGAGAGGACGATGGCGGGGACCGCGCCCCAGAGGAAGACGATGCCCAACAGCCAGCCTGGCTCACGCTCATAGCGGTCCGACCACCAGATCAGGAAGACATAGAAGACGGTCGGCATGACGGCAGCTATGAGCGATGCGAGCAAGGGCATGAACATGGCAGTCGAATCCGTCCAGGGTCAGGCGAGCGCGGCACGTAAACGCCGCAGCCGCTGCATGATCTTGGCGTAGAGCGTCGCGGCCTTGACCGTGCGCGGGCTGAGTTCGCCCTCGATGCGCGCGAGGGCCAGACTACGGCGAAAGCTGTCGGCATCGTTGAAAGGGGGCATGATCATCACAGCGCGGCCGATCTCGGCGGCCGTGTGGGCGTCGCTGCCGGCCGTTGCCAGCAGGCCGTGCTCGCGCGCCAGGGCTGCGGCGGCATCATTGTCTGCCATGCGCAGACAGCGAGAATTGAAGACCTCCAGGGCATCGATCCGGTCGATGAGTGAACAGACGACCTCCCGGCCCAGGGCCGAACCCCCGCGCAGTTCGTCGAGGGGATGGGGAATGCACACGACAGCGTTCTGCGCACGCAGTGCCGCGATGGTCTCGTCAGGACTCAGCCCCTTGGGGACCTCTTCCTGCATGAACCAACCGATGATGTCTCCCTCGGTGCTGCGGATTTCCTCCCCGAGGATCACCATGTCGGGCGCCATTTCCTTGAGCACACGCGCCCCTTCGATGGTGTTGTGCTCTGTGATGGCAATGCGGTCGATGCCTCGCTCCCGGCACGCAGCCAGGATCTCCTCCGGTTCGGTCAGGGAGTCGGGGGAGTAACGGGAGTGGCAATGAAGTTCGACGCGCCAAAGGGTCTCTACCATAGGCCGGTACCGCGAATGAGATGTATGAGCCGGCAGGCGGCACACCGTCGAGCCGGCAGGGTGCAATGTTATCACAGCGTGGAGATATTGTCGATTGCTCGTGGCCCAAGGGGTGCGTTTCAGGTGGGGGCAACCTGCAGGAGAGGCATTCCAGCCTGGCGCCGCCACCAGGTGGGAGCAGCGCCGCATGGTAAGCTGAAACGGCGGCGGTTTGTCCGGTCGTGTGTGGCCGCGCCTTTTCCGGGGGGCGCTGCCCCCCGGCCGCCCCAAAATTGAAATGCACCCGCAGCCGTCGACAGACTTGACACCCACCCTCCCCTGTGTCATAATGCCTGTCAACATGGCTCGCACATCGTGCTTGAGCCCAGACCTCCTGCCATCCCAACCGCAAGGAGGTGATGTCAATGGACTACAGTAGTCAACGAAGCGCCGTGGCATCACCTCGGGTTTCCCGATAGATCCACGGCGCACCATGCAGAAGGCCTCCCCTGAAGGGAGGTCTTTTGCCTGTCCTTCAGGTGGGGAGGGCGCAGTTCGCGGGCTCAGGCCTCACCGATGTACTTGCGCCATACACTGTTTTGCTGCATCTCGCCCACGATGGCCAGCGCCACGTAGCGCGGTCGATACGGCTGGCGGATGAGCTTCATGTGCGCTTCCTTGGGTGTACGATTGCCCTTGCGCTGGTTACATGAGCGGCAGGCCGTGACGACGTTCTCCCACACCTTCTGGCCGCCGCGGCTGCGCGGCAACACATGGTCGATGGTGAGCTCGGCCTTTCCCGGCTGCGCCCCGCAATACTGGCAGGTGTCATTATCGCGAGCCAGAATCATGCGGCGTGTTAACGGAATGCCCAAACGTCGCGGCACTTTCACATAATGCACCAGACGGATGACCAGCGGCCGCGGTAGTTCGAGATGCTCCGAACGCAAACGCTGCTCTGCTGCTTCCACCAATTCTGCCTTCTCCTTCAGGAGCAGCACAACTGCCCGCTTAATGGAAACGATGTTCAGCGGTTCATAGCTGGCGTTGAGAACCAGGACGGCGCCGTTCATGATCGGGGCAGTTTTGAAAAGAGCGGCCGTTGTAGGCATCGCCGGCAGCGAAGTCAATCACCTTATATATAGCAAAACCGTTCCAAATGCAAGAATTCTGCTGTGTCCGCGTGCCCGTCCGGAGAATGACTATCGGCAAGTGTTTTCCCTTGTCCACCGGCCGATGCCCCCCTGACCGTAAACGGACCAGCGGTTCTGCAACCACCACACCCGGCGTTGTCCCGCCATACCGGCGCGCCGACGCCGGCATCCCTCCCAACACTCCTACACCAAACTATACTTACAACCCACCAACGCTTCCTGTGTTTCAGTCATATTGGAGGTGGAATCGTGGGGAGATATAATTGACATATGGCAAATCCATTACGTTTTGTTCCCCTCGGCGGCCTCGGCGACATCGGCCGCAACATGAGTATCTTTGAATATGGCCGCAACATCCTCATCGTCGATGCGGGTGTCATGTTCCCCGAGAACGATATGCTCGGGGTGGATGTGGTCATTCCCAACTTCGAGTACCTCCGCGACAAGAAGGACTGGGTTCGCGGGATCGTAATCACGCACGGTCATGAGGACCACACCGGGGCCTTGCCCTACCTGCTGGAGGAAGTGCAGGCTCCGATCTACTCGACGCGCCTGGTGCTCGCCCTGGTCGAACGCAAGCTGAAGGAACGGCTGGGCCGGCGCTACAAGGCCGATCTCAACGAAGTCACACCGGGCCAGTCGGTACGTATCGGCCCCTTCCAGGTTCATACCGTTGCCCTCAGTCACTCTATCCCCGACAGCATGGCCCTGGCTATCGACACTCCCATCGGCAGGGTGGTGCATAGCGGGGATTTCAAGATCGACTTCACCCCGCCGGGTGGCGATGGCCCCGACATCGCCCAGCTGGCGGCCCTGGCTGCTCCGGGCACACTGGCTCTGTTCTCCGACTCCACCGGCGCGGAAAGGGCCGGGTTTACGCCATCGGAAAAGACCATCGAGCCCGCGTTCGATCGCATCATGCGCGAGTCGCCCGGGCGGGTCATCGTCGCCAGCTTTGCCTCCCAGCTCCACCGCATCCAACAGCTCATCGACATCTCTCATCGCTACAACCGCAAGGTGGCCATCGCCGGTCGCTCAATGCAGCAAAACTTCGACATTGCCCGCAAACTGGGCTATCTGCGTGTGCCCAAAGGTACGTACGTGCGGCTGGAGACCACACACAAACTCCCTCCCCAGCAGGTAACATTGCTCATCACGGGAAGCCAGGGACAGCCCGAGGCCGCCCTGGCCCGCATTGCTGCCGGCCGCCATCGGGAGATCACGCTGAATAAGACGGACACGGTGGTCATCTCTGCACATCCCATCCCCGGCAATGAGGAGGAGGTAAGTCGCGTCATCAACCAGTTGGTTGAGCACGGGGTAGAGGTGGTCTATCCTCCCATTGCCCACGTGCATGTTTCGGGTCACGCCAGCCAGGAGGAGATGAAGATGATCCTGGCCCTGGTACGGCCGAAGTTCTTCATTCCCATTCACGGCGAACCACGGCACCTGCACCTGCACGCACGTCTGGCCGAAAGTATGGGCCTGGCGCGGGAGCAGATCTTCGAGCTACGCGACGGCGACGTACTCGAGATCACGCCCGAGCGGTGTCAGGTGGTGGAGAAGGTGCCGGGCGGCTATGTGTTTGTCGACGGCACAGGCGTGGGTGATGTAGGACCGCAGGTCCTGCGGGAGCGCGATGCTCTGGCTCGCGGTGGCTTCGTCTCCGCCGTGATTGTGGTGGAGCGAAAATCGCGCAAGCTGGCCGCCCCACCCCAGATCAGCACCCGCGGTGTTATCTACTCCGAGCAATCGGGCGCCACCATCGAGGGCGCCGAAGCCGCGCTACGCGGCGCTCTGGAACGAGGCAAGCGCAGCACTCGCGCCCTGCAAGAGCAGGCGCGCGAAGCACTGGGCCGCTATTTCTATCAGACGACCCGCCGTCGCCCCGTGATTGTGGTCTCGGTAATCGAGGTAGACTGAGGGGGACGCTACGACTCGACGGCAAAGGCGACCTTGACGGTGGTCTTGTAGCGGACGATCTTGCCGTCTTCCACCTTCGCGGTCATGTTGGTGACTTCGACGCCGCTAATGCCGTGCAAGGTCTTGGCGGCCGTCTTCACCGCGTTTTGCGCCGCATCCTCCCAGCTTTTCTCCGAGCTACCGACAAGTTCGATGACCTTAGCAACATCAGACATGTTCAACCTCCTGGATGAGATGTTCACGAGACGCGAGGCCGGCCCATAGACACTAGCCAGGTCGGGTCGCGTGATCGGGGACAGGTACCCTGCCGGGGCTACACGCCCTGGCAGGATGATAGCGCACTTCCGCGGCGGGCACAAACGACAGGCGTGGCACTGCGGAAATGCAATGTGGCCAACCAATGTCGGTTTCATTGCTGTTTGTGTTCACGCGCTCGCTATACTATCATAGAAACCTATCCCGCACCCGGATGTACTCATGGTCGAGCCCCTGCGACAACTCCGCTACCCCAGCGCACCCCATCCGCCCGACAAACCCAGCCTCGCCCTCGATCACGTCACGGTCCAGTACGACGGTCTCAAAGCCCTGGACAATGTCAGCTTCGAGGTCGAAGCCGGAGAACGAGTCGCGGTGGTGGGGCCCAACGGCGCGGGTAAGAGCACCCTTTTTCAGGTCATTGCCGGCACCCTGCGCCCCAGCACCGGCACCCTCGAGATCTTTGGCCATCCGCCTGGCGGACATATCTGCATCGGCTATGTGCCTCAGCGTAACCAGATCGACTGGACTTTTCCCGTCACTGTGGCCGATGTGGTGATGATGGCACGCAGTGGAAAGATCGGGCTATTCCGCTGGCCCGGTCGGCAAGACTGGCAAATCGTGCGTGGGGCCTTGAAGGAGGTGGGGATGGAGAACCTGGCCGGGCGACAGATCGGCGAGCTATCGGGAGGCCAGCAGCAACGGGTGTTCATCGCGCGTGCCCTGGCCCAAGAAGCCGAGATCCTGCTATTGGACGAGCCCCTGACCGGCCTTGATACCCCCAGTCAGCAGAACATCTTCGAGATCCTGGATCGCCTGCAGGCCCGTGGTGTTACCATCTTGATGGCCACCCATGATCTCGATCAGGCCGCCAGCCACTTCGACCGCATGATGCTCCTCAACCGCCGCGTCATCGCCTACGGCCGGCCCGATCAGGTCTATACGGCCGGCAACCTCATCGCCACCTACGGCGGCCACCTCCATCTCCTGCCCGACACCACAGCCGCGCAAGGCTCGACGTTCCTCCTGGCAGACACCTGTTGCGACGGTGCTGCCGAACCCCGCCACACCAAACATTCGCTCGAGAAAGGATAAGGATTCAACACCACACAACCTGAAAGAGGTTCACAACCCATGGCAACCGATGTCGTCATGCCCCAACTGGGCGAATCCATTGTGGAGGGAACCATCACGAGATGGCTGGTGGCCGAAGGGGAGACGGTGCAGAAATATGCACCCTTGCTCGAAGTGGCCACCGACAAGATCGACACCGAAGTCCCCAGTCCGGCGGATGGCGTGCTGCTCAAGATCTTCGTGCCCGAAGGCCAGACCGTGCGGGTGGGCACGGTGCTCGCCGCCATCGGTGCGAAGGAGGAAGTGGTTGAGTCCCCGCCGGCCGAAAAGCCGGCCGCCCCCCGGCGCCCGGCTACCTCGGCTGCTGCGCACCCTGCTGCCGGCGCGGACCTCGGTTTCATCAGCCCTGTGGTGGCGCGGCTGGCCGCCGAACACGACGTGGACCTCAGCCAGGTCAGCGGCACGGGCCTGAAGGGGCGCATCACCAAGAAAGACGTGCTGGCGTATAT
>RFJM01000155.1 GCA_003694905.1 Caldilineae bacterium | reverse complement strand
CCCCCACCCCCAACCATGCCTACCTGCCCCTCATGTGGCAGCGCTGACACCGTTTCATTCACGATACAGGATGAGATGCAAGTAGCGCGGGCCGAACATGCCCCGGTGGGGATTCAGCTCGATGTCCCGGCTCTCGCTGGGACCGGTGATGAAGAGCACGTTACCGGTATCTGCCGGGCCGGGAGTCCTCGTCAGCCAGGCTGACAAATCGGGGTAGAGTCGCGAGGCAGGTAGCACCACCACATGCCGGATGGGGAGCACGGCGGGAAGCCAGGAGCGTTCGCCTGCCAGCGTGAGTACCAGCGAACCCGTATCGGCCAGGCCGGCATCGGCCGCGGTCAGGCCTAGCGAGATGTCCGGATCCACATCGCGGCGGTCGGGGACGGAGACCTCGATCCCGGCGTCGTGCAGGGCGGCACGCAGACCGGGTAGCGGTACGGCGTCCAGGTTCCAGCTCAGAAACTGTCGGTACGGCAAGTCGCGTAAATAGAGCAGCAGCCCCAGGCGTGCAGCCGTCGCGTTCTCGAATACCTGGGCACTTCCCCCGAGAGCTTCCCAGGCCGCCAGGAAAGACTCCATCATAGCTTCTTGCGACGCTCTCGCCGTGGACGGGGTGGAGGCGAGGTCAGGAGGTGGCAGGGTAGTGTGGGGCAGACGTTGCAGGATACGTTCGCGCGTCATGAGTCGGTTGAGGAGACAGGTGTGCGCTCACGCAGCCGATGGGCCAGCCTCATGGCCGGGAAGAAAAGCCGGGGATAACGCAGCAGCCGTTGCCACACCCAAAAGACAAAGCGCTCCCGGTGGGAGGCAGCCCGCGGTGTGACCTGGCCCCGCAAGCGTTGCAGAAGCGCAGGCAAATCGATATCCACGGGGCAGACGGGACGGCAGGCCCGGCAGTCGGTGCTGAGATAGCTCTGCTGCTCGCCCAGACCGGGACGCAGCAATAGCGGATTGATAACCGAGCCAATGGGGCCGGTGTAGACGGAGGGGGCGTAACCCTCGGGGCCGACCTGGCGAAACAGCGGACAGACGTTGTGACAGGCACCGCAGTGGATGCAACGCAGAGCCTCGCCAAACCCCGCGGCCATCAGATCGCTGCGGCCGTTGTCCACCAGGATGAGATGAACGGTGCGGGGCCCGTCGACGCCGGCAGGGGTTGGGCGGTCGATACAGGTGACGTAGCCGGGCATGCTTCTGCCGTAGGCGCCGAGGGCAAAAGCCCGAATGAGCAGGCCCAGGTCGGCGCGGTCGGCCACGACCTGTTCGATGCTGAGCAGGCAAATCAGGTGGCGGGCCAGGGCGGTCAGGCTGGGATTATGGCCGTCGTTGTCCAGGCAGACCATCTGGCCGCTTTCGGCCACCGCGAAGTTGAGACCCAGAATGACCGTATACGTGCTGAGAAGGGAACGGCGCAAGGGCGCTCGTAGCGTGGCGGACAGGTGAGCGGGATTGACGCTGGGGGGGATGTGCCAGGCCTGCTCCAGCGTCCGGCTGACCTGCGAGACGCGCATGTGTGCGGCAGGCCAGACAGGATGTGACGGCCGCTCGCGGGCAAGTTGCAGCAGATGGGCTCCCGGATGCAGGGCTGTGATGCGCACACCGTTGTGCTCCACGGCCGCGTCCAGTGCGATCTCATTGAGGAGGAGGGAGTGATTACGCAACACCGCTTTGGACCGGGTATCGTGCAGGATCTGAACGACAAGCCTGTTGGCATCCTGCGCGCCGTCTGCCCACAATACCTGCACATCGTTTTGCGAGGCGCTCTGTTCCAATTGCTGCAGATAGGCACCTAGATGGTCCAGCACTTTCTGGCGGGCGCGCCCCGCTGCCCTGCGCAGGCGTCTGGCATCAGGGGTTTCGGCCCAGGCCAGCGCGGCTGCCCGGCCGGGTCCCAGTTCCAGGCCGGCGAGGGCCTGCCTTGTGTAGCGGTCAGCGGGGTCCACCGTTTACCTCCCCGCAATAGTCGGCCAGGAACTCGGCAATGTGCACGATGGGCGCCGCACCCACCCGTTCCAACAGGGGGGCCAGGTGGATACAACATCCCTCGTCGCCGGTGACCACCAGATCGGCGTGGCTCAGCCGCAGGTCGCTGAGAATGGGGGTGGTCATGGCGTGAGCCAGTTGCGGATGGCGCCAGCTTAGGTTGTTGCCATAGCCACAGCACTGGCGCAAGGGCTCGGCGACCAGCTCCGCGCCTTCCACCTTCGTCAGCAACTGCAGTATGGCATCCTCGTCGTCGCCGTGGCAGGTGGGAAAGTACGCCAGTCGTCCCTCGAAACGGCAGCACACCCGCTCGATGCCCGCGTGTTCCACCAGGAATTTTGCCCAGCTCGTGCAGGCCGTGGCCAACCGCGCGGCTTCCTCTGCCTCGGGTTGCCCTCGCAGCAGCCGCGGCAGGTGCTCGCGAAACATGCGCCGGCAGGCCGAGGAGGTGGTGATCAGCACATCATAGCCGGAAAAAAGGCGCAGTTGCAGGCGGGCGGCTGTCAGGGCCGCGGCGGAATGCCCCGCCTGCAGGGCCGTGAGCCCACAACAGGTCTGGCCGGGGGGCAGGGAGACGGGAAGGCTCAGGCGTTTCGCCAGATTTATCACCGCCTGGGTGACCGAGGGACGAAAGGCCTGAGCCGTACAGGGTGCGTGAAGGGCAATGCGTATGGAAGCAGACAAAGTGTTTCGAGCGCGAGAATGTGTGTGAGTCCGCGTCTATTGAGAAGCGGGAGGAAGCAGACGCACGAAACGGCGCTTTCCCTTTTGCAGGACTATGCCGCCTTCGCCGGGTTCGGGGTGATACATGGGATCCGTCACCACCTGCCCGTCCAGACGCACGCCACCGCCCTTGATATCCCGCTTGGCCTGGCTGCGGCTGGGAACAAACCCGGCCCGCTCCAGCAAGTCCACCAGACTGTCGTCTTCGCCCACCACCAGGACGGGCATTTCGTCCGGCAACTCCTTCTTCTGGATGGTGCGCACGAAGTGTTCCTCGGCGGCTTCTACCTCTTCGGCCGAATAGAAGAGCCCTGTGATCTCGCGGGCCAGTTCCATTTTCAGATCGCGCGGGTGCACCCGCCCTTGCTCGAGGGCCTCGAAGCGTTCGCGGATGAAGTCGGGATGCCAGGATGTGACCAGTTCGGCATAGTTGCGCATGGCATGGTCGGGAATAGACATGACCTTGCCGTACATCTCTTCGGGAGGATCGTTGATGGCGATGTAATTGCCGCGGCTCTTGCCCATGCGCTCGTGGCCGTCGGTCCCGACCAGAATGGGCAACGTGAGGATGACCTGCGGGCGCAGGCCGAAGGCCTCCATCAGCTTACGCCCCGCCATCAGATTGAATAGCTGATCGGTCCCCCCGGTCTGGACATCGGTCTGGGTGGCCACGGCGTCGTAGCCCTGCATCAGCGCGTAGAAGAACTCATGCAGCCAGATAGGCTCTCCTTTGGCATGGCGCTTGGCGAAGTTGTCGCGAGCCAGAAATTGTTGCACGGTAAAGTGGCTGGCCAGCCCGATAACGTCTTTGAAGGTGAGGGGCGCCAGCCAATCGGCATTGTATTTCACCTTGGTACGCTCGGGGTCCAGGATGCGGAAAGCCTGCTCGGTGAAGGAGCGGGCCTTCCGCTCCACCTCTTCCTCGGTCTGCTGGGGCCGGGCACTATCCTTGTCACTGGGATCGCCGATGAGCGCCGTGAATGTACCGATGAGGAAGGTCACCTCATGGCCCAGATCCTGGAATTGTTTGAGCTTGCGCATCTGCACGGTATGGCCCAGGGTGAGGTCGGAGCCCGTGGGGTCAAAACCGCAGTAGACTTTGAGTGGACGGCCGGTTTCCACACTTTCCTGCAGGCGCTCGCGCAGTTCGGCCTCCATTTTTCTGTAGGTCTCGGCGTCGCCAAAATCGACGCCCCGCATAAGGATGGCGAGTTGTTCTTCGACTGGTAGCATGGGGATGATTGGGAATGTATAGGGATGACTCAAATCGTCGTTCAGTCGGAATTGCGCTCGTCGAGGAGGAGGCGGGCTATTCGCAGGGCCACATCCGCCTTGAGCGGCCCTTCCATGCGCCCGCGCAAGATGCCATTGGCATCCACGAACCAGGTGGTCGGCATACGATGTAGGGCGAAAAGAGGGTTGATGGTGGCGTCGTCCGAGATGACCGTGGGAAAGGTGAGGCCGTGTTCCTGCATCCAGGCCTTTACCGCCTCCGGTTTTTCCTCGACGTTGACGCCGAGGATGACGAAATCCTCGGCGGCCAGGGCCTCGTAGGTAGTCTGAAGTGCGGGCATCTCTTCGACACACGGCGGGCAGTACGTGCCCCAGAAGTTGACGAACACCACCTTGCCCCTGAAGTCGTGCAGCGCCAGGGGAAGGCCGTCGGGGGTGGGGAGCCGGAAGTCCGGGGCCGGCTCGCGGCCATCAAGCGCAGGCAACGAGCTGACGGTAAAGGAGCAGGATACCAGGAAAATGGCCAGCAGCAGGGCAGCGATGCGTGAGATCATGAGATGCCGGTGTCTCTTAAGGTTGGTAAAAACGCCAGCATGCGGTATTCTACCGCAGACAGGCCAAAAGCGGTAGCCTGACGGCATAGGAATGAGCTGCCGCCTGGTCGGTGCAGGTTGTTCTGCCGGCCTTCTACAGGCCGCAAAGCATCGTCACGATGATCGCTCCTTCTTCTCATCCATCTCCTCGAGAGCCAATCATCTCATGACGCTCAACGAATATCAACAACTGGCCCTCCGCACGGCCGGCGATCACGGCGATTTCGATCGCACGCTCATGTACACGGCGTTGGGACTCAACGGCGAGGCCGGTGAAACCGCCGAACTGGTCAAGAAGGCGCTGTTCCACGGTCATAATCTGGACCGTGACAAGCTGAAAAAAGAATTGGGTGACGTCCTCTGGTATGTGGCAGTGATGGCCGACGCCCTGGACCTGCCGTTGGAGGAGGTAGCCCGGCACAACATCGACAAGCTGGCACGCCGGTATCCCGAGGGATTCTCCCATGAACGCTCTCGCCATCGCAGCGAATAGGGTGCCCATGCGCTCATGACCGGCAGGCGGCTGACTCTGCTCCTGATTCTGCTCCTGGCCTTTGTACTGCGCGTGCATGAGATCGACGCGCAAAGCCTGTGGTACGACGAGGGGGTAACCGCGCAGGTTGCGCGGCTGGGTGTGGGGGAACTGGCCCGTTGGACGGCCGACGACATCCAGCCGCCTCTCTACTATCTGCTGGTGGGCGGGTGGTTGCGGTTCGTTCCCTTTGGCGAACTGACACTGCGCTTGCCTTCGGCCTTCTTCGGCCTGCTACTGGTTCCCTTGCTGTGGGCGCTGGGGCGCAGACTATGGGACGAGGGCGCGGGTCTGCTGACGGCACTGGTGGCCACCGTTTCGCCATTGATGGTCTACTATGCCCAAGAAGCCCGCATGTACACGCTGCTGCTGATGTGGGTCTCGCTGGCAGCACTGGCTGCGGTCCGATGGCAGGTGGTGAGGGGGCGCAGGGCATGGGCAGCCACCTTCCTGTACGCTCTGGCAGGGCTGGCAGCCATGTACACCCATTATTTCGCAGGCTTCGCGCTACTGGCCCTGGCTCTCTACTGGCTGATCATGTGGTGGCTGAACCGACGAGACGGCCGGGGGTTTGTGCAATGGCTTCTGGCCCATGTCTTGATAGGGGTAGGCTACCTTCCCTGGCTGCCGGCCATGCTACACCGCTTTGCCGTAGACCGCAGTTACTGGTCGGGGACACTGAAGCTGGGCGAGGCGCTGGTGGACGTCGGAATCAACTTCACCACCGGTGCTACCGAGGTGATGCTGGAAAAGGATGCGCAAGTGTGGTTGCCGTGGTTGGGGCTGGCGACGCTCCTGTGGATGGTGGCCGTAGGCGGGGGGCGCCGTTCTCGGCGACAAAGGCCCCTGCTTCTGCTGGCCTTGTGGCTCTTCCTACCCGTGGCCATGATTCTGGTTCTGGCCTATCGCACGCCCAAGTTCAATGCCCGCTACCTGATGATCAGCTGGCCGGCGTGGGCATTGCTGGCCGGAGGTGGTATCAACCGTCTATGGCAACGCCGTGCCCATCTACCCGCTGCGGCCGCGCACCTGCCCGGCATCGCCCGCCCCCTCGCCTTTTTCAGCCTGATGTTGGTATTGGTGCCTGCTACCCTGGGACTGCGCAACTGGTTCTATGATGACAACTTCGCCAAGAGTGCCTGGCGCGAGGCCATCACGGAAATGTACCGGCATCGCCAGGAGGATGAGGTGGCCCTTCTGGTTTCGGGACATGCCTATCCGGTTTTCGATACCTATCTCCCCCCGCGCTTCGGTGTCCCCCGGGTGCGCCTGCCCGAGATGGAAATCCTGGATGTGACGCAGGTGCTGGGGTGGGAAGAAACCGCAGATGCGCTCAACAGACTGGCCGGCCAGTACGGCGGTCTGTGGCTCTTCCGCTGGCAAGATGAGGTGGCCGACCCCGCACAGGTGACCCGCATCCTGCTGGAACGGTGGGCTGACAGCCAGCCCACACCCTCCTTCGCCTACATCGGGCTGGACCACTACCGCTTCCGGCCCGGTGTACGCTTCCCCTCCCGCCCGCCGTTCCTCCTGCACGGGCAGGACTTCGCGGACTTGCTACGCCTGGTTGGCATCGAGCCGACCGCTACCGGCATCTGGCTCTACTGGCAGGCATTAGCGCAGAATCTGCCCGACCTGCACGTAGCCTTGCGGTTGAGAGACGCCCGGGGACAGGTGCTGTGGCAGGGCGACATGCGACCGGTGGGGTACGACTTCCCCACTACGCGCTGGCAGAAAGGCGAAACGTACCCTGTATTCATCGAGGTGCCGGAGATCTCTCGGGCCGCGCGCCTCAGCCTTCAGGTCTACCGGGCTCCCGGAGAACAAATGGTGGGACAGTACGAACTGGACGTAAGAGTCGAGGGGTAGCGGGAGTCTGAACAGTACGACCCTTCAACAAGACTCCCGACGAGCCTGTCTGCACTGCCGGAGAGGCTCCACATCCCAGGCAACGACGCCATGAATGCTCAAGAAAACCTTGCATCCGTTCCCCGTTTCGTGCATCTCGTCGCCGATCCCGCCTACCGCGAAGCAGCGGCTGCTGCCGAGGAGGTGCTGGCTACCCTGCTGGAGAAGCGCCCCAGAGCGCGGCTGGCCCACGACCTCCTGTGCCGCGACCCAGAAGTCAACGCGCTATGGCAGATGGCCAACTACAACACGGTCGCCAAACTGGGCTTCAACGACCACGGGCCTATCCACGCCCATCTGGCCGCGACGGCCGCGGCGCAGATCCTCTATCTCCTTATCGCTGCGGGCCACGTACCCGACGTGATCCGCGCCGGCGCAGGCAATGTGGATGACGCCTTCCTGGTCGTGGTCATGGCAGGGCTTCTGCACGATATCGGCAACGCTTTGCATCGCGACAAACAGGAAGACTACGGTCTCTTGTTGGCGCGCGACATCGTGCAGCGGACGCTTTCGCAGATCTACGACGATCCGCAGAAAGCAGCCCTGGTCCAGACCTTCATCCTGGCCGCGGTGGCCAGTCATGGCACCGACCCGCAGCCCATCACATTGGAGGCGGGTGTAGTGGCCGTGGCCGACGCCACAGACATGAGCAGCGGCCGAGGCCGTGTAGCCTTTGCCCGCGGCAAAGTGGATATTCACGCTGTCTCCGCCATCGCCATCCGCCGCGTGCGCGTCCTGCCGGGCACCGGGACCCGACCTGTGGCCATCGAAATCGAGATGACCAGTGAGGCGGGCTTGTTTCAGGTGGAGAAAACTCTGGTGCGCAAGTTGCGTCGCACCCCGCTACATCATCTGGTCGCGGTGAGGGCCTGCATGGAAGAGGGGAGAGATAACGGAAGACGCATTATCGACTGTGTGGCCTTGGCCGAAGGAGATCTCCGTCCCCAGGCGGCCGCGGCACCCTGAGTGTATGACCATCCGCCCTTAAGAGGGCCGCTTAAGCGCTCGCCGATCGTCTGACTTGGGTGGCCGCACCTTTTTCCGGGGTGCGCTGGTCCCCCTAGCCCCGCGCGGGAGCCGGCCCCGGTCACGCCCCTGGAAGCGGTTTGTGTCTCGCACACCAGGAGCTATAATCCACATGAAGGTATTCTCCTTGCACCCATGTCACTACAGATCCCACTCGATCGCGAGTCGACCACTCCCCTTTATCAGCAGATCAAGCAGGCCTTCATCGAGGCCATCGAACGCGGTGAACTGCCACCCCTGACGCGGCTGCCCGCTACCCGCAAATTGGCCCGTCAACTGGGTGTAAACCGCGTGACGGTGGTGACCGCGTATGCAGAGCTGGCTGCCGAGGGGTATATCAGTTCGCACGTGGGGCGGGGCAGCTATGTGTTGGACCGGGCCGAGCGCGCGGCCGAGCATGAATGGCGTTCGGCACCGCCCAGTTTGCGGGACCCGGCGGAATGGACCGCCCACACATTCAACCGGGAGATGCTGCGCCTGGCCCGTCGCCCCGATATCCTCTCCTTCGCTCCCGGTATGCCCGCCACCGACCTCCTGCCCGTGGATGCTTATCGCCTGGCGCTCAACAAGGTTCTACGCCGCGATGGCGCGGAGGTCCTGCAATATGCCCCTCTAGAAGGCTATCCGCCTCTGCATCAGGCTATCGTTGAGGAGCTGGCCGCGTTCGGGATTCGTGTCGAACCCGAAGATCTCTTGGTGACCAGTGGTGCTGAGCAGGCCCTCGCCTTAGTCCTGCGGACTTTGCTGCGACCTGGCGACACGATGCTCATCGAACATCCCACTTACATGCATGTGCTGGACTTACTGGCCGGGTCGGGTATCCATGTCCAGCCCGTGCCCCTGGACGAGGGCGGGCTGCAGGCCGACAAGTTGCCCGAATTGGTCGCCCGGCATCGTCCCAAGCTGCTGTACCTGACCCCGACCTTCCAGAATCCCACCGGCGTCTGCCTGGACCCGGATCGGGCTCGCAGGCTGCTGACGCTGGCTGCCGAAAACGATATCATCCTCCTCGAGGACGATGTCTATCGACATCTCTGGTTCTACAGGCCGCCACCTCCGCCGCTGCGCGCTCTGGATCCGGCCGACAATGTCATCTACATCAACGGTTATTCCAAATGCCTGCTTCCCGGTGCCCGCATTGGCTATCTCATCCCGCCTCGGCGTTTTCGCGAGGCGTTGAGGGCAGCGCACCAGACGCTGGACATCGCCGCGGGGGAACTGCATCAACGGGCGCTGGCTCTCTACTTCCAGGAGGGAGGGTTTGGCAGTCATTTGCGGCGGTTGCGCCAGGTCTACCGGCAGCGCCTGGAGGCCATGTTGGCGGCGCTGGCCCGATACATGCCGCAGGGTACGCGCTGGACTCGGCCGGACGGCGGACTCTACATCTGGTTACAACTCCCGCGCGACGGTCCCGGCGCCACCACCCTCTACGTCCACGCCCTGGAACTGGGTGTGGCCTTTGCTCCGGGCCACCTCTTCTATCTGCCGGGGCGGGCCCATCCGGGCAGCCTGGCCGCACACAGTCTGCGCCTCAACTTCGCTCTGCACAGCCCTGAGGCCATCGAAGACGGCATCCGCAGACTGGCACTGGCCTGGTGCCGGGCAGGGGGTGAAACAGCGCCGGGGGAGGGCTGCTGAGCAGCCTCCCCCGGCTGTGCGCAGTCGGCAGATCTACCAGATGCCGGTGTAGCCTCGTGCGATGAAGTTGGTGGTATAGCTGATCAGATAGGGCCC
This sequence comes from Caldilineae bacterium, assembly GCA_003694905.1. GTDB lineage: Bacteria > Chloroflexota > Anaerolineae > J102 > J102 > J102. The sequence goes on along the minus strand of RFJM01000155.1, from coordinate 1,863 downwards.
GTAGGCGACGACGATAAAGCCCATCGCGACCAGTACCCACAGCCGCCAGTTTTCGAACACGGCCGGTGCACCACTGGCAGGCGAGAGCGAGACGGCGAAGGGTGCTTCGCCAGCGGCCATGCGCTCGACCTCCTCCTCCGGCTGGCGGACCAGGGTCAGCAGGAAGACCAGGAAGTAGAGCAGCGCGCCCACGAACATGATCACGCCGCCTACCGCCGTCAGCAACGAGGGGATGTTCCAGGAGTCGAGCCAGTACACGGCCTGGGTCATGGGGACGCGGCGGGGGAAGCCGAGGGTGCCCGCCCAGTGCATCCCTCGCGAGAAGATGAGCAATCCCACAAAGTAGACCCACGCCTGGAGCGCAGCGACACGCGGCGCCCACAGCTTCTTGCCGGTCAGCCTGGGCAGGAGCCAATACGTCAGCCCCATAAATGTCATGGTCACGCCACCGCCCACAGTCAGATGGAAGTGGCCGGGGATGAACGAAGTGTTGTGCACCACCAGGTTGATATTGTAGGAGGCATTGATCAGCCCGGAGATACCTCCGAACATGAAGACGATGCCAGCCAGCAACATGGAAGCAACTACCGGATCTCCCCAGGGGAGCTTCCACAACCAGCCAAAGGTCCCTGTGCCGCCGCGCTGCCGCCCCGCATGTTCGAGGGAGGCGATCACCGTGAAGGCGGTGAGAAGAGAGGGGATGAACAGCGAGAAGGTGAACAGCGCGTGCAGGGCCTTCCAGCCGGGCGGCACACCCGGATCCGTGTACTGGTGGTGGAAGCCCACGGGTGTCGAGAGCACGATGAAGAGGATGAATACCAGCCGCGCCAGGGGATCGGAGAACAGCTTGCCTCCGGCGAGTTTGGGCAGCAGGGTGTACCAGGCGACGTAAGCCGGCAGCAGCCAGAAGTAGACCAGGGGATGGCCGGTGAACCAGAAGAATGTGCGCGAGAGCTGCGGGTCGATGGCTTCAACGATGCCCAGCGACCAGGGCAGGATCAGGAACAGCACTTCCACCGCCACACCCATGGAGGCGATAGCCCACATCACGTAGGTGGCCAGGGCGCCATAGGCCGTAAGGGGTGTTCGTTCGCCGGGATGTTCTCGGCGCCAGGCAAAGACGATCTGCGCCAGGGCCACCCCCACCAGCCAGGTGCTGATCACTACCAGCACCAACCCCAGGTAGAAGGCCCAGTGTGCCTGCAGGGGCGGGTAGAAGGTGTAGAGCACGCTGGCCGCATTCAGCAGCAGGGGAATGGCCGCGATGACTACCCCCACCAGCATCAGAGCAAAACTAAGCTTCGGGACCAGGGGCGAGGGGTAGTCGCGGTCCAGTGCCTTGGCCGTGGCATAGAGGAGCCAACCGGCGCTGAAAGCGAATGTCCACACCAGGGCATTGAGGACACCGTGCAGGCTGAGTCCCTGGTAGTAGCTCTTGAAGAAAATGCGCAGGATGGGATATAGATCGATGCGGGCATGGTCCAGCGCCTGGAACGGTCCGAAGAGAGTGCCGATGAAGAGCGCTATCCCAGCCAGGACAATGTAGTAGAGCGAAATGCGTTTGGTGGACGTACTCATGAAGCTTCCTCCATCACAAAAGCAAGAAGAGCGAGTTCAGAGCTATTGGCCGGTCTCTTCCACGATGATCTTGCCCGCCATGGTCTGATGGCCCGCGCCACAGTATTCGTGGCAAAGGATCTGATACTCGCCCGGTTCGTCAAAGGTGTGCTCGACACGCGAGACCTGACCGGGTACGACCATAACGTTGATGTCCGTGCCGATGACGTAGAACCCATGTTGGACATCGCGGCTGGTCAGGAACATGGTCAGCGTGGCTCCGGCCGGGATATGTATCTCATTGGG
>RFJM01000154.1 GCA_003694905.1 Caldilineae bacterium | reverse complement strand
GGGTAGCGGTGGGGCTGGGAGTAAAGGTGGGAAGAGTAATCGGCTTGAGATAGGGAGTGTCGGTGGGGAGGGCCTTGATCTCGGAGCGGCTGACGAAGGTAGGGATCGGTGTCGGCGACGGGGTGGCCGGCAAAGGTGCTTGCCGCCGGCTCAATGCCCACTGGAAGAGGACGACGACAAGGAGTACGGCGGCGATAATGATCATGCTACACGTATTGACTCTACGTTGATAGCGGTTGGCCATGGGTCAGATGAAAGGAAGGAAGTGATAGGCTGTAGTGAAGGGGGTAAAGACCCAGGCATTCTAGCACAAGGCCGCGAGATCAAGGGAATGAATCGCGAGCCTACAGGTCTTCGTAGCGAGATTCGTCGAGCTGTTTTCGCAATTTGTCGGGAGGATGCTCTGCGGTAGCGGTGATACCCTGGTCGGGTTCTGCCAGCAAGGCCTCGGCGGCGGCCAGGTCCTCGGGGCTGGCCCTGCGTACCAGGCTCCACTTGCCGCAGTGGGGACAGCGGTCGAATTTGCCTGCACCGAGGTTGAGGCCCCAGATGTGGCGGGCGAATGGCTTTCCGCACTTGGGGCACACCGCCCCACCAAAGGGCCCGTATCCCCGGCTTTTGCCCCGTCCTCGGCGGAGATCGATGAGGTAGATGAGGGCCGGGATGGTCACTGCCAGGATGATGATGGGGACGACGAATCTGACGATGAAGCCGGTGGAGGTGCTCTTGGGCACGAATTCGCGGGTGATGACGTTGGATTTCAGGGTTTGGCCGTCCGCGGTCTCGGCAATGACGTAGAGATCGTGGACACCGAGGGGATAGTCGTTGGTGTTGAACTGCAGGCGCCAGGGGGGCTCGGTGGATTCACCGATCTTCCGGTCGTCGATGTAGTACTCCACTTTGCTCAGATTGTCGGGACCTTTGACGCGAAAGCTGAAGACGCCCTCGATGTCGCCGCCAAAGCCGCCGTAGCCGAAATCGCGGCTGAGACGCAGCTGGACGGCAGGCTCGGGTGTTTGTGCCGCCAGCGGCAAGGCCCACAAGATGAGCATTAGAAGCACGACCGAAACGAGGACGAAAGAAGAGATGCTTGGTTTTTTCATTGGAATCCCTTGGTACAGAGAACGGCCTAAGTCGGGTTACGACCAGCGGGTAAGGATCGTTTCGCGATCGAAGACGTGTACGCTGAGATAGGTAAGGATGATATCGATGAAGAACGCTGCCAGCAAGAGGATGTAGGTCAGGAGGGTATTGAAGACGAGAATGCCCGCCAGTTGTCCGATGAAGAGAAACACGATGGGCAGAACGACGAGGGAAGAGATCTGCTGGGCCACGCGCGCGTCGTTGCTGCGGGAAGATATCATGATGGCCAGGTCAACCGAGAAGACCGCCAGCAGAGGGCCGATAACCAGTACCTGCAAGAGATCGTCGGGACCGAAGAGGCGGCTGAAGACCTGTGGGCTGGCAACGAGAAGTCGGGCGCCGATGGCGAAAAAGGCGTAGGCGAACCAGGTGGCCAGGACTGCCGGGATGACGGCCGCCAGGTTTTTGCCGAGCAGGAGTTCCACGGTGGAGATGGGGGTGGCCAGCAGGGGTTCGAGGCTGCGCTGGGTCTTCTCGCCCACGATGGAATAGGGGGCGATGGTGGCCGGGATGAAGAGGGGGATCATCATGAAGAACAGGGTGAACTGGCTGACGATGAGAAGTTGGCCGCATTCGCCGCTACTCAGTCCCCGGCACAGGTCGCCCATTTGTGGCGGCAGTTCGCTGCCCACGGCCTCGGCGGTCCCTCCCATGATGTCGCCGCTGGCCCAGAGGATAAGGAGGGGCAGCGCGGCCAGGAAGAGGGGAAGGAAGACGACGGTGCCGAGCACCAAGGTGTTCTTGTATAGCTCGGCCCATTCCTTGCGAATGATGGTCTTAACGGCGATTGGAGACGGCATACGCTTTACCAGGGATGTCGCTCACCTTTCCAGGTGAAGAAGAGTCCGGAATCTTCCGGCGAAAGACGATCGGCCAACGAGAGGATGCCGGCCACCGATTCCTCCGGCGTGAGAGGGGCCTTGGCTCCACCCATGTCTGTCTTGACCCAGCCGGGATGAATGGCGACGACGATGATTTCCCGGTCCTTGAGTTCGACGGCCAGGATTCGGGTGAGCATGTTCAACGCGGCTTTGCTGCTGTTGTAGCTATGGTGTCTCCCGTTTTGGGCGAGGGTGATGGCCCCGAGTTGGGAGGAGATGTTGAGGACGCGTGGCTGCCGTCCTTTGCGCAGCAAGGGCAGGAATGCCTGGATCATGCTCACGGGGCCGACGGTGTTGACATGAAAGGTATAGAGCATGACGTCAGGATCGAGGCTTTCCAGTTTCTCCCCGCGGGGGAAATAACCCGCGTTGTTGACCAGGACGTCGAGCCCGTCGATCTTGGACTGGGCGGTGGCGAGCGCAGAGGCGATGGAGGGACGGCTGGTGACATCCAGCGAGAGGAGTGTGAGCTGGTTAGGGTGGGAGGCTGCCATCTGGCGGAGGGTGTTGGCCTGGACGGGTTGGCGGCAACCGGCGAAGACGCGGTCACCCCGCGCCATACACTGGCGGACGAGTTCCAGTCCTATGCCGCGGTTGGCGCCTGTGATGAGAATGCGTTGCATGGCGGACAAGACGGGATTCAGGTGGTAGAAGGGGTATTGACGAGTTGGAGGTAGACGTCTTCAAGGGAGTAACGCAGTTCGCCCACGAACTGGATGTCGGCGCCGGCCTCTACCAGGGCGCGTATGATGTCGGGGTTGTGGGTTTCGGGATCGGCCAGACGCACCAGCAGTTTGTTATCGATACTCTCGGCGTGATGGACAAAGGGGAGTCCCATGACTCTGTCTACCAGGCCGGGTGAGAGTGCGCGCAGGTGAAATACGACCTGGCGGCCGAAGAGTTTGCGGCGCAGGTTGGTCGGGGTATCGACCACGAGCAGACGGGTCTTGAAGACGGCAATGCGGTCGCAAAGTCTGTCGGCCTCGTCCAGGTTGTGGGTGCAGAGGAAGATGGTGCGCCCCTGCCCTCGCAGGTCGCTGATGAAGGCACGCACCAGGCGCGCTGCCTCGGGGTCGAGGCCGGCGGTTGGCTCGTCCAGGAAGAGGATTTCCGGTTCGTGGATGAGGGCTCGGGCCAGGGCCAGCTTCTGCCGCATGCCTTTGGAGAACTCACCTACTTCGTCATGCCGCCGCTCCCACAGGCCCAGCATGCGCAGATACTTTTCGACCTGGGCATCCGCGTCGTCGACGCCGTACAACCTGGCGAAGATGCTCAGGTTGTAGGCGGCACTCAGGTTGTCGTACATGCCGGGGGTCTCGGTGAGGATCCCCACGCTGCGGCGGATGGCATCGTTGTCCTCGCCAACGCGATAGCCGTTGACGAGAGCCTCTCCCGATGTCGGTCGGATGAGGCAGGCCAACATGCGGATGGTGGTCGTCTTGCCCGCGCCGTTAGGACCGAGAAAGCCGAAGACCTCGCCGCGACGGACATCGATGCTCAGGTTTTCGACGGCGGTCAGGGGCGGTTCACCCTTGCGCTGAAAAATGCGCGTCAGGTTCTCGGTGTGGATCATGGTCAGGAGATGTAACGGGAACGGTCCAGGGCGTCGTCATCAGGGGTGAGATCTCTTGCTGCAAAGGGAAGGTCGGCCGAGGGTGGAGTAGGTTCGGGCGGCATGGCTGGTTCGGCAGATTCCGGGCTGCGAAGGGTGAAGATGATGGCGAGGCTGATCAGAGCCGTGAGGGCGACGATGCCTTCGGTGCCCAGGGGGCCGAGGTGGGGCAGGCTGTAGACGGATACGGCGTCCACCACCCAGTGCCAGACGATGGCCAGGAATAACCAACCGAGTTGCCGACGCAGAAAGCTTTGCATGACCAGTACGGCCAGGCTGATCTGCACACACAGAGCAAAGACGCGTTCGACCGCGCCGAGGAGGGAAAGGTACCAGGGGGCCGACCAATAGGCCTGCAATTGCTCGTTGACGAGCTGGAGTTGCTCGCTCGGCAGACCTGACAGCAGGTCGGGGGATTGGCGCAGGAGGACCAGGTTGACGTAGGCCAGACCCGCCAATATCCCGAGCAGGATTGCCTCAACCCCGCCATGCCCTGCCCCAAACATGACGGCCTGGCGCCAGGTTCGGGCGTGGCGCAGGGTGGTGCGCAGTACAAAGTAGCGGGCCAGTTCTTCGGTAAGCGCGGCCGTCAGCCCCAGGGTCACTGCATTGAAGAGCGGGCGATAGGCTTCCGGCGGGCCAGGAAGCAGGTTCTGGCGGAAAGCCAGGGTGAGGCCTGCATTGAGGGGGATGTGGAAGACCTGGGAGAGGATGAAGGTGACGCCGCCGATGAAAAACAGGCGCCAGGGTAGCCCCCAGCGTTTTCTCAGGAACCATCCCAGCAATATGGGGATGGCTATCATGAGAAGAAAGTTGAGGGCATAGGTGACGTAGAGCATGGCAATGGGAAGGGAATGCGGTGGGGAAGGTCATCGGTGCTGCTATTGTATCATGAGGCAGAGACGAGATGTAAGGGAGACCACACGCCGGGCATCGATGCGCGTGCGACAGTGCGTCGGTGTGACAAATGCAGCCGGTCATTGCTATGATTCCGGTGATCGAGCAAGTGCCCATACCGGCCGAACACTCTCCCCACCTCCATCCTTTCCCAAGCTATCTTGGAGTTCTCGTCCTCATGTCTACCGGATTTGTCCTGGCCACGCTGATCTACGCAGTACGTGATGGTCGGGTGTTGATGATGTACCGGCACAAGGAGCCGAATCAGGGACTCTGGATCGCGCCCGGAGGCAAGATCTTACCCAACGAGTCCCCGCGAGAGTGTGCCATCCGCGAATTATGTGAAGAGACCGGATTGGAGGCCGTCGAGCCCGTATTGCGGATGGTGGTGACGGAAGTCTCCCCCCGGCCCGATTGGCGCTGGCTCTTGTTCGTCTACCGCACGGGTGTGAAGGAAGGGGCCGTCAGAGGGGATGGCCGCGAAGGCCGCCTGCAGTGGTTTCGGCAGGATGAGGTGCTTTCGCTACCCATTCCCGAGGCCGACGCCGTCTTCTATCCTTTTGTGATGGATCCCGAGTGCCCTCCTCTGGAGATGCAATTCTGGTACGACGCGGATCTGAAGCTGGTACGCTGGACGCGACATGCCCTGCTCGGAGAATGGTTTAGGGATTGAGGATGAGGTAGGGCAGGTAGAGGTCGCGGTCGAAGAAGCATGTGTAGAGGTGTACCTTGTCGAGATACCAGGAGGTCGTAGTCTGGTGGGTGGTGGAAACGGCCCGGAATCGGATTCGCCGGGCGACGTAGTTGCTGAGATCAAACGTGGCGAGTTTCCATAGACGGCGCTCGCTGGCGTTGTCGATGACCATGAGTGTCTGGAGGAGGTGGCCTGCGGTGCTCTCGACGGTGATGGTCAAGGCTTCGCCGGGGGGTAGGGTGTCGGTGAGGGTGGGGGGATTAAGCGCCCACAGGAAGGAGAGCTGAGCCGTGGGGGCATCCTGGGGGATGGTAATGTCCTGATAGAGGCCGTGGCTGGTCTCGGTGGCACCGCCGAACCAGGCGCCGGTGTGGCGCACGCCGGCAAGGTCTTCGAAGGAAGATGTGAGGTAGAGGTTTTGCACCCACCCCTGGTAACCATCGATGCCCTGATCGAAGTCGGGATTGACGATGAGTTGACGGC
>RFJM01000153.1 GCA_003694905.1 Caldilineae bacterium | reverse complement strand
GCAATGGCCAGCATCCCCGCCGCCGAATCCACCCCCACCACCGCATACCCCGCTCGTGCCAGCGCCAGCGCCAGCCGTCCCGTCCCCACACCCAGCTCCAGCACCGGACCGCCGGTCTTTTGGGCAAAGGCCAGCATCGCCGGAATGTCTTCGACCAGCCGGCCATCATCGAGATCATAGAAGCGTGCGACAGGATCGAACGGCATAAGTGAGTGGAACAGCGCCGGATAGCTGAAGAAAGAGTAACAAGATGACCTATCCATCCTAGCACGGAGTCCTGCCGGGAGGCAATTGCCGGCCATCCCAGGGTGCGCTATAATCGACCTATGCAGATACAGATAATTCGCAGCGAGCGTCGGCACAAGACTGTAAGCGCGCGTATGGAAGGAGATGTGATGGTGGTGCGCGCACCTGCCGATATGCCCGATGACGAACTCAACCGGATCATCGAGAAATTGAAGGCGAGATTGGAGAAAAAACTGGCCAAAGAAGCGCTTTCCGATCGCGCCCTGGACCAACGCGCCCGCCTTCTCAACAAACGCTACTTCAAGGGCAAACTGAAGTGGAAGCAAATCCGCTGGGTCAGCAATCAGAACCGCCGTTTCGGCTCCTGTTCCCCCCGTTCCGGCACCATTCGCATATCCCATCGCGTCGGATCACTCCCCCAATTCGTTCAGGACTATGTCATCGTGCATGAACTCGCCCATTTGCTAGAACCAAACCACAGCCCTGCATTCTGGAAGCTGGTGAACCGTTATCCCCTAACCGAACGCGCGATTGGCTACCTGATCGCCCTGGGCCTCAACGAAGAGGACGATTCCCCTGCTCCATAGGAGGAACAGCCATGCCCGAGACATCTCCCTTTACCGACTACTTGGCCGATCTCAGCCGTCTTCTCCCCCCGCCCTCGTCTGCAGCTCCGCACGAACGTGCCGGTGAGGCCGCGCGTCCACCTTCCCCCTTCGGCGAAGACCAATTGGACGAGGTTCGAGCCTTTCTGCAAAAGAGCGCGGCCGTGCGCGAGAAACTCCTCCAGGACCTGGAGGAGGCTGCCACCGCTCATGAACGTAGCCTGGCTGAAATCCGCTTGCTGGGCGCTGCCGCCGCGGATCTGGCCATTGCCGAACGCCTCATCCGTGCTGCCACCGCCGAATCCGAAACTACCATGCGGGACACGACGGGCGGCTCGGAGCATCTCATCCGCAAAGCTCTGGAGAACCCCGAGGAGTTGATCGCACCGGTCGCTTTGCCCGCGGCTTACCGCGGTAGCGAAAACCAGAAGCTTCTGGAAACGACCTTCAAGTGCCTGACCTTCATACGCCAGCAAACCGTTCTCTCGACCAAAGACGCCATCACCGGCCTGCTGGCTATGGATCTGGCCGTCCTCAAAGAAGCTGTGGAAATGCTGGGCAAAGATGCCGAGGAACTCGTCAGTCAGGCCAGCAAAGGCTTCGTGCGCACTGCCGTGAACTACGTCTTCGCCGCCACCGACAAGATACGCGCTTTGCTGGGACCCGAGGGCGAAGAAAAGGTACGCCAGGCCGTGCTCGATTTCATCGAGAAAATCGAAGAGGACGAGTTTCTCACCGAGGCGGTCGAGCGCCTGCTGCAAACCCAGGTCATCTACCATCAGAGTCGGCCCTGGATCAACGGCTATTCCGGCCCGGCTACGGCACTGGAGCTCACGGCCGAGCAGATCGCCAGCCTGCAGGGCAGCTTCTCCGGTCGTGTCAAGCTGGCCGATACCGTGCTCAAGGGCCTGGCCGTGGTGCGCCTCCTGCCCGCCCTGAACACACCCCCCTGGGGCCCGGTGGCCGTGGCCGCGGCGTACCTCAGCGTCGTGGGCTACGTGCTCTTCAGCGCCTACGACCACGTCGACTCCGACCGCTTCCCCTTCCTCGACCGTGTGCGCGGCGTACGCGGCGTCCTCATCGACCAGCTGGGCGTGCCCGATACACCCCTTGAGACGGACACATCGGACACGGAATGATACCCGCGTTCGCCTATTGGCGCCTGATGAACCGCCAAAGCCGACCTGTCGCGTAGCGCAACACCGACCAGGGGAAGAAATAGACCAGCAGCACGGCATACAGGGCGAAGATGCCCACCTCGAACATCGCCATCGGCACCAGCAAGAAGACCAGCGCCACCATGCGCAACAGGTCCTTGCCGATCATCGGCTTCCCCCAATCGGTGAAATTCACGGTCCGGGCATCCAGCACGTAGGTGGGCAAGAGCGTGAAGCCACTGGTGATAAGAAACCACCATCGCTCGCGCACGGCGCGGGCGATGGCCACGGGCGCGCCGGCGAACAGTCCCGGCATATCTCCGCCCTCTACCATCCAGGCGGTCCACGAAAAGGTCAGGTCCAGGAAACCCGCGAACAGGAAATAGAAGAAGAGCCAGAAGAAAGGATAGGCCAGCAGGGTTTCCCGGTCGCCCTGGGCCACCTGATACACGCCCAGGTAGACCAACCCCAACACCAGCCCTGCCAGCCAGAAGCTCCAGGCCAGATCTTCGGCCGACCAGTGCTCGAACGTGGCCAAACCAACCGTGATCAGGAAGGATAGCAGAGTCAGCCAGGGATTGCGTTCCTGCCACGGAGAGGGTTCCCGGTGAACGAGGTTTGTCATAAGGGTGCTCTGGGACAGAAGTGGACGGAGTCGGCGGGTAGACTCGATGGTTTGCTATCGCTGGCCTTCGTCTTGTCAGACGGACAGGGGGCACACAGGATACGCTGCCCCGGCTTCTCCTATAGACTTGCCAGCATGAGCGGCAGATAGCGGCGACACGATGGATGCGCGCACGAATCTATGGTCGGGGTGGCTGATGGCGTATGGGAGGGCACTGGGCTCGGCCGGGGCGTCCGGCTCGGGGTGGGTGTGGGCGTGGGAGGCTCACGGCCGGGCATGGGGATAAGGCCGTTGATGTAGACTTCGATGTTGTCGTAACCTTCGGGGCTGAGGTCTTTGTCGTTGGCGTCGTACGCGGCGGGGTCCAGGCCGTGTGCGCTCTCCCAGTCATCGGGCATGCCGTCGCCATCGCTATCTGCGGCCGCGCTCACCACAGGGGCGTACTCAGGCCAGCCACCCGCGTTGTTGTCACAGTGAACGATGAAGCGATAGTGCGCGCCCACCTCGGGGATTACATCCCACGGTCGATCCACGGTCACCACATTGGTCAAAGGGTTGAAGCGGGCCACATCGCGCACCTGACCGGCAGCCGCGCCAGACGTGATCTCGATGCTATTGCCGTCGTAGGTGTGCGGATTCTGGGGATTCGAGCCTCCCTCGGTGTCGCCCGGGTGGTGCTCGACCGTGACCGTGTTGTTTCCGGCTCCTTGCACGGTGCCCTGCGGATAATAGATGGGGTCGGGATCCACACAGTCACGCACGTGTCCGCTGCGGGTCTCGATTTCGTGCAGGATGCGCAGGTCTACCGCATCTCGTGGACGGCCGCTGACCGCATTGCCTGCACCATTCTGCGCCGTAAGAAGCCCGTAGATCTTTTCTACCGGATCAACATTTACTCCCGAGGGCGGAATGGCCGGTGTATCGCTGCGATAGTGCTGATCGCCGTCTACCACCAGCCATTCATCGCCGCTGTTAGTCGGTCGGAAAGGACCAAGGTTGTCCGCAACGTAGATGCGGGTCGTGCCGCAATCTCCACCAGGGCAGTTGAAATCGACCCCGCGGGCGGATGCAGGTGTATCCGGACCGGCGATGAAATGATTGCCGACGACATTGATCCGAGCATCCGCCCTGATGGACAGTCCCCGGTTACCCCAATCGTAGATGATGTTGTTGATAGCTTCGCCGTTGACACCGTTCGCGAACTGAGGATTGCGGTTATAGCCATGGGCGATGAGGTTGTGGTGTACGGTGATGCGATCCATGGGATCCTTGTTGCCGTACAGGGCAAACGCGTAGCCGTGCGCGCCTTCCTGGTGGATGCTGTTGTGCAGAGGCTCGGTGATGAAATTGTACGAGAAGGTCACGTCATGGACATACCCCACACCAATCACTTCATCGGTGGACCAACTGAGGGAATTGTGATCAACGATGATGTTGTACGAAGGCGCCTCGGTCGAGCCCCAGATGGTAATGGCCCGACGCACGCCCGGCCGTTGGCCTTCGGGATTATCGCCCGGCCGAATGGTGAGACCGCGAATGATGACATCGTGCGAGCGAATGGTGATGCCCGCGTTGCGCAACATGATGCCATCGCCGGGTGCAGTTTGTCCGGCCACGGTCAGATAAGGATCCCGCACGCGTATATCCTTCTGCAAATCGATGACCCCGCCCACCTCGAAAACGACGATGCGCGGGCCCTGGGCTTCCAGCGCCGCTCGCAGGCTTCCGGGTCCGCCGTCGTTGAGATTGGTTACCTTGATGACGCGGCCACCACGACCGCCCACAGTGGTCGATCCGAAACCCTCTGCACCGGGGAAGGCGGGCAAGGATTGGGCGAGCACATCCTGCTGCCGCCGCGAAGGTGCCGGGCCCGAGATGGCCATGATACTGCCCGGGCCGAGCAATACGATGAGCATCAAGGCGGGAAGAAGTGCGAAGGTTCGGGACAGGCGGATCATCGTAGCCTCCTGGGTTTCAGCGGCGGGGAATGGGTTCACCGTCCGGGCAGGTGTCTGAAGCTGCCTCCGCGGGCCGGCCCAACGGCCCGATTGCGCCTGAGTATCAGCGGGAAGTAGGGACCTGTATCCCCAGAGGGGGGATAAACGGTGGGCGTGGGCGTGACGGTAGGAGTGGGTGTGGAATCGTCGGCGGCTGGGACCAGCATAGCCGAACCGTGATTGTCACGGCGATAGCGGGGCCAGCTAGCCGCGCCGTAGCCGCTTACGCCGGAGTTTTCGATGACATTTAGCGTGCCATCCTCCTGCACAACATAGACGACACCATCGATGATGACGGGACTGGTGAGTACACGGGCGTCGGAGCCGAGAGCATATTCCTTGACCACCTGGCCGTCCAGGGTGAGGATTTGCAGCCTGCCATCGGTGGCGAAGAGGATGTATTGGTCGTCGGCCAGAGTGGGCGAGGCGTGCGCCCAGTCGCCGGCCGCTTCGGCCAGAAGTGTCGTCTGGCAGGACGCGGTCACTTTGTACAACTGACCTTTGCGCGTGTTAGTCGCGTCGGGCACGGTGACCGCGATGTAGGCCACGCCGTCTTTGTCGATGGTGGGCGCGGTGTAGAAGCCCACGGCCTGGGTTTGCGGCTCGAAGGGGAACTCGACCCGGCATTGCTCTTGCAGGTCCGTGTTCAGGCGATAGAGCGCGACCTTGAACTGGCCGGGCGCATCGCCGGCTTCGTTGGGCCGCACATATTGCACCCACAAGCCCGTCCCATCGGGAACCACCTCGCCCGAGACCGAGTCCGCATTTGCTCCCACATAGGGCAGATAGTAGCAGGCGAAGTCGCCGGGATCGAAGGAGGCGAGGATGTTCAGGTTCTTGTCGACTTTGGTGACGGAACAGCCGTAGAGATATTCGTTTTCGACGCCCGCCTCCCCTTTGGTCTGCTTGGCGGAGCCAATGTAGAGATATTGGCCGTCGGTGGTGAGACTGGTTCCCACCCAGGTGCGGAAGCCGTCGTCGGTGTTGAGCGCGTGCACGATGTTCCCTTGTCCGTCGATGGCGAAGATGGCGCCACAGTTGGGATTGACGGGGTTCTGGCAATTGTCGTCGGGCGTGTTCACGGTGCCGAAGTAGTACAGGCCGTCGAGATAGACCCCGCCGCTGTCGCTGGTGGTCTGCACCGAAACCTTCTTCTTCAGGCTGAAGTCGGCTGGGTCGAGCAGGAAGACCGTGCCGCCAAAGGTTGTGTCCCAGTAGAGCAAATTCTGGTCGGGCTGGTAGAGCAGGGGCGCTTCGCCCGCGCCGTCATCTCGTAGCAGATAGAGCTTGCCGTCTTGCAGATTGTAGCCGAAGAGGGCGTGTCGATAGGGGCCGGGGCCGCTGCAATTGCGATTGTGTTCGTGCATGGGGTAGACGAGCCAGTCACCCACCTGGATGGGCGTGGCCGTGAGGTTGGCGCAGTCGGTGGAGGGGATGGTCACATAGCGCACATCGCCTTTGTGGCCGTAAGTGGCGTCGGGGATGGGAGTAAAGGGCTGAGGCGTGGGCGTGGACGTGGAGGTTCCGGCCGGGGAGGTGGGGGTGACGGTTGGGG
>RFJM01000152.1 GCA_003694905.1 Caldilineae bacterium | reverse complement strand
GGCTGCATGTAGGACAGGCTTTCCAGCCTGTCCGGATGCCGGCCCACGCAGCACGGCCTGGCAAGCTGAAACTGTGCGCGGTTGTCCGGTTGGGTGCGGCCGCGACGTTTCCGGGGGGCCCACCCGCCAGCTACCCCCAAATTGAACCACACCCCGCACCGGCCTGAACCCTACCCCTCCCGGCTGGCTCGGGACAACTGCTCCCGCTCGGTGCTTTGGGACAGGCCATAGGCTGCAGCAAGCCGGGGTGCAATCTCAGGCCAGGCAAACTGCTCTGCCAGCTCGCGGCCGGCCTGAGACAACGCCGCAGCCAGTTCCGGCGAGGCCAGCAAGGCCCGCACCTGCGCGGCCAGCCCGGCCACATCTCCCACCGCGGCCATCAACCCCGTTCTCCCATGTTCGATGAGATCGGGAATGGCGCCGGCAGCAGTGGTGACGATGGGCAGGCCGCTGGCCGCTGCCTCCAGCAGGGTCAGGGGCAGATTGTCTACGGCCGAGGTATTGAGGAAGATATCGGCCTCGGCGTAGGCCCTGACCACCTCCTCGGGGGAAAGCTGGCCGCGAAAGCGGATGCCACGCAAATGTTGTTTGGCCGCGGTCTCCCGCAGAACGGCCGCCAGGGAGCCGCCGCCGGCCATGACCAGAGCGGCTTCGGGATAGTCCTCCTGCACGGCGGCCAGGACGGCCAGCGCGTCCAGGGGGCGATATTGGGGCTCGAACTGCCTGAGCCAGAGCAGGCGAGGGGCCAACGACTGCCGCGGGCGGAAGGGAAACGCTTCGAGGGAGAGGATGTTGGGGATCACGCGAGAGGCCAGGCCATGGGCCCGAAAGATGCCCGCCTGCATGGGGGTGAGGGTGATGAGAACGTGGGCGCGGCGCAGAACCGGTCGCGCCAGCCATCCCCAGCGGGCCAGAAACCGGGCTGCCTCGCCGCCGTGATAGGTCACCACCACCCGCTTGCCCCAGACGCGCGCCGTCAGCCCCACCACAGCGGGCATGAACCCCCACCAGGAGGCGGCATGGATGTGAAGAATCTGCCAGCGATACCGCGTTCGCCACAGGCGCCACCCCAACGCCAGGACCTGAGCCCCTGGCAGAAGCCAACGCCCCAGCTTGCGGCGCCTCAAGGCCGGCAGGTCGCTGTTCAGCCGGGTCACGCGTGCGCCCGCCGCGGCGAGCAACGCGGCCAGCATCTCGCATTGGATCGAGACGCCACCGGGCCGCGGCGGGTACGGTCCCATCACGGCTATACCAACCCCGGCAAAGAGCGACGATGTCCCGCCTGCCGCCATGTTGTCTCTGCTCACGGTAAGTTATTCATGGCCGGTTCACCGGTCCCAGCGTGTTCTCGGTGCCCGTGATGACCTCGGAGATGAAGAAACGGCGCTTGCCGGTGGGCGTGGCCGGTATCTCATCGACGTATTCGAAAAGGAACCGGGTATCCGGGCCCACGTATTGGCGAAAGCGCTCGCGGATGGTCCGCTCATCCTCTTCGGTGTATCCTTCCTCCACGACCATCTTGACCACGATCAGGTCGACTTCTTTCTGGATAACCTGAAAGGCGCGTACCGGCTTGAACTTGGAGAAGAAGCCGGTGAACTGATGAACCGAAAGCCAGTGGCCATCGGGTGTGACGAACATATCGGTGAGGCGGCCTTCCACGTGGCTAAACCGGGGCAGGCCGCGACCGCAGGCACAGGGGCTGGTGTCGAGGATGCCCACGTCCTGGACGTTGTAGCGGATGAAGGGGACGGCGGTGGCATCCAGGTTGGTGAGCACGATTTCGCCCAGTTCGCCCTCGGGCACACGTTCGCCATCGCGAATGATCTCGACGAAGACGGTTTCGGCGTTGATGTGCATGCCGTCGTGGTGGTCGCATTCGGCCGCGATCTGCATGCCGTCGGCCCCGTAGTCATCGAAGACCCGACCGGGCGCGAAGGCTTGCTCGATGGTCTCGCGCATGTGTGGGGTGAGGGTCTCGCCCGTAGTGGTGATGGCGGGGATGTGGACGTTGTAGCCGTGCTCAACCATATAGCGCGAGAGGTAGTAGATGACCGAAGCGTAGGCCCGTAGCATTACCGCCTTCGAGTTCTCCAGCTCGCGCACATAGTTGTCGAAGATCTCTTCGTTCATCACGAAGGGGGTGATCCAGGTATGGCGCAGCATGAGCCATTCCAGCTTTTCCAGCACGGGCAGGCCCACCAAGCCGCGGTTGGGCGAGACCTGGAAGGTGGCATAGGGCTTGCCGAATTCGTAGCCGGTCAGCTCCCACCAGCGAAACATGCCCGCCCATTTCATGGCCTTCTGCCTGCGGGTGGTCCAGTACTGGAGCTTCTCGCCCGTGGAGCCGCTGGAGGTGGCATGGATCAGCTTGCTCTTGGGGATGGAGTGGTCGCGCATCTCCTCCTGGTAGTGCCGGGTGATGATCCGTTTGTCCACGATGGGGAGTTTCACCAGATCGTCGGTGGTACGGATGTCATCCGGCGTCAGGCCGCGCTCATCGAAGACGCGGCGGTAGAACGGGACGTGCCGGTAGACATGGTGGATGAGACGGCGCAGCTTGCGGTTTTGCAATTCGCGGATCTCCTGGGGACTCCACCATTGGGAGCGCTCCAGGCGGCGCAGATGGGGCATGACTTCGCCGTAGCCGACGAGGTTGGAGCCAATAGGCAAGACGATGTTGCGCAGGAAGTGGGTATAGAGGCTGCTCATAGAGAGTTGGTCGGGTCCGGTTGGAAGTTTGGGGATCGAGAAGGGACGAGGCGGGAGTGGTCAGACGGCGTCCTGCACGGCTTCAGGGGTGTCGAGCATGGAACGGGTGATGACCGCGCCCATGATGGTCCAGAAAATCATGTTGGAGTAGTAGGAAAAGGCGATGTCGAAGGTAGCGGTGGGGATGTAGTAGGCGAACATGCTGGCCCAGGCGGCCTGGAGATAGAGAGGGGTGGCCCGCAGCCGGCGGCGGAAGCGCAATCCCTGCCGGAAAAGGGTGAGGGCCAGGGCGGCGGCCAGCAACAGGTAAGTCCCCAGCAGGACATACCCGCCCGAAACCAGCATGTCCAGATAGGTGTTGTGGGGTGTGGGCAGGACAAAGGCATGGCCGATGTCGAAACCGCGCCGAGCGGCCAGTCGCCCGAAGCTGCCCAGGCCCGCGCCGAAAATAGGCTGCTCCCGGTGGATCTCAAGGCCGATCTGGATGGCCTGCAGGCGGTAATCCACCGGGCTTTCGGCGGTCAGGCGGGTACCGGCGTTGCTGTTCTGGATGGCATTCCAGGAGAAGAAGGCAACGAGACCGCCCACCAGCAGCAGGGGGATGACATAGCGCCGCAAACGTCCGTTCAGCAGGGCCAAAACCAGCAGGACCAGCAGGCTGCCCAGGTAGCCGGAACGGTTGTAGGTGAGAAAGATGCCGGTTTCCAGCAAGAGGAAAATGCCCACGTAAAACCAGCGCGTGCGCGGCCGGGTGGCCTGAATGATACGCAGCAGGACCATGGGTAGGGTGACGTTGATGGCCAGGGCGATGTAAGCCGGATTGCCCAGAAGGGCCCCCACTTTGCGAATGCCGCGCGTGTAGTAGTCGGCAGTGGTTTCGGTACGGAAGAGCTGAATCCCGAAAAGTTGTTCCAGGGTCGCGAGCACGGCCAGGATGACGGCCATGAGAATGAGCACATTACCCAGGGAACGGTAGTCCCGCTTGTTGGCCAGAAGGTAGCGGGCAATGAAATAGGCCAACAGGGGCATGATGTAGCTATCCAGAACGGCCTGAAAGCCGGTCACCCAGCCGAACATGGAGCGGGCCGCGGCGATGCCTAGCGCGATGACGTAGAAGGGGATGACCAGTTCCAGTGCTGTGAGGTTGGGCAAGCGATAGCGGCGTCGGGCCGTCTGCGCGAGCAGGTATAGGACCAGGAAGCCCCCCACCACGCGCGAGAAGCTGAGGTCGGGCACGCCGGCGGGCATGTGCAGATCGAAGGGGAGGAACTTGGCAAAGGGCACCACGAAGATCCACATGAGAAAGCCCGCCATAGGGTCGTAGAGGACGAGCAGGATGTTGAGCCCGATCATGAGGACCGCGGTGAGCTGGTCGGCCGCGGCAGGCTGCACCACGACCAGCCAACCATACAGGGCGACGAGACCGATACCCAGCAGCAGGGTCAGCGCCTTGAGCAGGGTCAGTGTACGGGGGGAGGTGATGCGCAGGCTGTTCATGGCATGGTGGATCGGACGTGAGAAGGCCGACACTCTATTTTAGCCGAGCGACACGTTTTGACCAATATGCTGGCCGCGTCCCGACACTGTAACAATTCGGTCGGTGGCTCGCGCTGGCTGTTGGCAGAAGATCGTGCATTGCGCCAAGTAAATTCGACCTCTACAGGCTGCGCCAGCCGTCGGCCTGCGCCGACGGTTATCAGGCCAGCGTAGGCTGGCCTCTGGCCGAAGGCCCGAAAGGGCAGACTTCCAGTCAGCCAGCCACCGCGCCACATACCGACTAATCTGTTACAGTGTCCCGCGTCCCAGAGGCCGGAAACCTCTCCTGAAAACGAGGGTGACGATTGGCCTGCAACATGCCGAATCACGGATGCGGCCGGAGCTCCTGTGCTCTTGTGCGGCGCATCCGTGATTCGCTGTTGACCCCGGACTTTGGGACAGACCCCGGTATGTGGTGCGGCCCTTCGCCCAGGCGCGCGAAGCGTCGGCCCCAGGCCGAATCGGTGACCTGCCGGCGAGCCTCAACCGCTGCCGTCGTCGCCGTTGCGGCGAAGTTCGTGACCGCGAGCGCCATCGATGTTACGCCTGCGCGAGAATCGCCGACCCCGCCGTCGTTCCGATGTAAGCGACGTGGGTCGCGCCGGGGGGAACGCCGATCCAACCCACGACGCCCTCGCCGACGAAGTTGTCGAATGTCCCGGTCGTCGTGCCCGCCGTGACGGTGTTGTCTCCGAATTTCAAGAACACGGCGGTGTTCAAAGGTGCTGCGATCTTGAGAAGCCGTGTCTTCGGCAACAGCGCGAGCCTCGCGCTCGACGCCGCGACCGAAAGAACCGTCCCACCGCCCGCCGCCGTCC
>RFJM01000151.1 GCA_003694905.1 Caldilineae bacterium | reverse complement strand
GCTCCGCTCCAACACGGTGACATTGTAGCCACGGCGGCCGCTGGATGCAGCGATCTCCTCGCCTTCCGCGGTGAAGAGTGTGATAAACGCCTGGTCGAAACTATGCACCTCGATATTGACCGGTGCCTGCACGCCGGTGTTGCCGATCTGCGCCTGGCCGAGAACCCTGCGCGGACTGTCGGCGCGGCTGAACTCCAGCCAGAGATGATTGATGCCCGCCCGAGGCGTCAGCTCGAAGGTGTATTCCTTCCATTCGGGCGCCAGCGTCACCTGGCCGATACGCCTGCCGTTCAGGCGGAAGATGAGGAACTGCGGCCCGGCGTTCGGCCACTGGAAGGGTACGGCGCGGAAACGCAGGCGACGTGGTCGCTCATCCTCACTGCGGAAGATGAGCTGGGCTTTACGACCCGTCGCCCAAATGCCGTTCGCGCCTCCCACATCGGGCTCATCCACGCTCCAGCCCTCCCCGCGCCAGGCGTCGGTATTCTCCGCGCCGAAGTCCAGCGCCAGCGGCAGGGGCGCGCCCGGTTCCACCAGCCACACCTGGATATTCTCATGGTCGATGAGCGGCTCGTTGCTGTGGGGTATAAGATCCAGAGCCAGATCCCAACTGGCGCGCCAGGTGTCGGCGTAGGGCAGGCGGCCGGGCACCGGCGGCAGCAAGAGCAAATAGCGCACACCCCACAGATCTACCAACGCCTGCGCCTGGGCGCGGGCGGCAGCCAGCAGTTCAGCGTCCGGCGTGTGGCCGAACTCCACCTGGGTGATGGCCTGCACCAGCGGCAGCCGCCGGAAATACTCGAACTTGATGGGTGCATTGCGCGAGGTATTGCCCGAGAGAATGGGCTTGTGGTGGGCGCTCATGTAGTACTGCGCCTGAGTCCGCTCGGCTCCGAGCACGCCAAAACTGTTTCGCCAACCCATAGGGATCTGCAGGACCGCTCCTTCGGGCAAGGCGGCCAGTTGTTGGATGGCTTTGGGGATGCGAGCGTCCGTCAGGGGCAGAGGGATGGCCAGGTGCTCGAAAAGGATCAGCCCCGCCACCACCACCGGGATAAGATGCCCGAACTGAGCCAGCGGAGAGTCGGAATAGGGGGGTAGCGTCGCTATCCGCCGGCGTACCCGCTCGAGCAGCTCGGCGAGACCCCAGGCCACCAGCATGGCCACGGCCAACATGAGCACAATACTCCAGCGGTTGGCCGCGCGATTTCCCCTGACGAAGGGGATGTAGTGCAGCAGGAGAAAGGGCATGGGAACGGTGGTCTCCAGCCCGTCCAGGTTGTAGCGCGTTGTGCCGTTGATCTGCAAAAGGGGGCCCAGGGTGAAGAGAGCCGAGAACAACGCGGCCAACACCCATCCTCGCGCCCGGCGCCATGCCACCACGCCCCCGACCACGGCCAGCGCGAACGTCAGGTAGCCCAGGAACACCGTATTGACGTCGTTGAAGGGGGCAGTTCCCTCCTGCACCTGGCGCAGGCGCCGCACCCAATCCGCGCCCCAAAGTGGATGGAGCGCGGTGGGCGTAAACCACCCCACCAGGTCTGCCGAGAGCTTCAGCGCGTCGCCCCAGCCGCGGAGCAGGTAGTCGGCGTGCAGGAAGGACTGCACCGTCTGCCAGAAATAGGGCCAGGTGATGGCCACGGCCACCAGCCCCGCGCTGATCAGGGCCAGCCAGCGCTGCACGTCGGGCGGCCGGCCAAAGAGATACGCCCGCAGCGGGCGCGCCAGCAGCAGACATGCCCCCAGAAAAACCATAAACACCCCGTACTGCATATCGACCAGCAGATTCAGGGCGCCGAACAGCCCGGTCAGCAGGATGTTCCGGGCCCGAGGGTTCTCCAGGGTACGCAGGAGATAGAGCACGAAAAAGGGAAGAAATTGCCAGCTCTGGATGTTGTAGTGGCCCAGGGCCAGATAGACCATGCGGTTACTGGCAAAGGCATAGATGAGCCCCGCGATCACGGCCGCGGCTTGCAGGCTGCCCGCCCCCAAGCGCATGCCCGGGCCCGATGAGGTCGGCACCCCCCATCTCTTCAGGCTCCACGCGGCCAGCAGGTACGCCCCCAACCCCGAAACCACCATGCTGAACAGCAGCGTGAGATTGGCGGCCAGAGGCCAGCCAAAGGCTACACCGGCCGGCAGCGCCAGAATGGCTGCCATCAGATTGTAAGAATAGAGGATCAGCTCCATCCCCAGCGGATAGAAAATGTATTGGCTGAAAAAGATGGAGCTGTGCAGATCCAGCAGGCTGTACTTGAACCACCACATGGACCAGATGAAGGTGTACTCATCATAGGCCCAGGTGTCCGAACCCGGTACCTGGCCGGTGATCCGGGTGATCAGCGGCCAGGTGGTGACAAGCGCCAGGAGGATGAAAAGGCCCAGCAAGCGGCCTTTTCGCCGCAGGGAAAACATAGGGAGGAAAAGAAGGGGGAGATGCGGTCAGAGAAGTACCTGCCCCGCCCACAGCCCGTTCATGTCATTTGAAAAGAGTATCGATGACCGACTTGATATATTCTTTGCTCACCGGTTTGACCAGATAGGCCGCGGGATTCAGGGCCTGGGCGCGGGCGATGGTTTCGACGTCGGAATACCCGGTCATAAAAATGATGGGGGTGTTATGCATCGCCATGATCTTTTCTGCCGCTTCGATGCCATCCAGCGCCCCGGCCAGGCGGATATCCATCAGGACCACGTCCGGCCGATTTTTCCTTGCCTCTTCCACTGCTTCCTCGCCGGTCGCGTAGGGTCCACTCACCTCATAACCCAGGGACTGAAGGTTTTTTTGCAGCAAGATGGCCAGGAGAGCTTCATCTTCAACCAACATCACTTGAATAGGTCGAGACATTGTATTTCCTCGCTTTAGATCCTCTCTGAATACAGCGTGTCGGGGAAACGTATATGCCATCGCAGGCCGGGGTTGGCCTCATAAGAGACCTGGCCCTGGAGTTGGTGTTCGGTGATGGAGAAAACCGTCTGCACGCCCAGTGTATCGCTTGCTCGCAAGTCCACTCCGGGAGGAATGCCCACGCCGTTATCGGCTACCTCCAGCACGATCTCACCCTGCTCGCTGCGGGAGAGATGGATCCTGATCTCGCCTGTGCGATTGTCGGGAAAAGCGTACTTGAGAGCGTTCGAGATGAGTTCGTTCAAAATCAAACCGCAGGGGATGGCGATGTCGATCAACACAGCAGTGCTTTCTATGTCCAGCGTGAGCCGGATCCGGTCCGAAGCAATATTGTAACTGTTCATCAACAGATCCGCTAATTCCCGCACATACTGCGCCAGATCTACGCGGGAAAGATCCTGCGATTGGTACAGCATCTGATGTACCAGCCCCATGGCCTGAATACGGTTCTGGATCTCGCGGAAGATCTCGCGGCTGGCCTCATCGGCCACACGGGTCTCTTCCAGGGCCAGCATGGCGCTGATGACCTGCATGTTGTTCTTGGTGCGATGATAGAGCTCCTGCAGCAGCAGTTCTTTTTCCCGCAGCGAGTTTCTGAGGGCCTCCTCCACCTGCAGGCGCTGTTCCATCTCCTTCACCAGGTCATCGTAGGTCCGGGCATTCTCCCAGGCTGTGGCCGCGTAGGCGGCAAAGGTCTCGGCCACGGCCAGGTCTTCCTCATCGAATTCCGCACCCAGCCGGTTCAGGTTCATGGCGCCCACAATCTGGTTCTTGAATCGTAGCGGCGTGACCAGTAGCCGCTTGTCCTCGTATTGCGGTGTGCCGGGTACGTGAAACACCTCGGGCTCACGGCTCAGGTCGTTGAAGATGAGACTCTTCCCCTCTCGTACGACGCGGCCCGTCAGGCTGCCGTTTACAGGTACCTTAACGAAGAGCAGCTCCTCTTCGAGACCCGGCTCTGACACGGCAACGGGCCGCAGGGTGCGTCTGTCATCCTCCAGCAGGAAAACTGCGCAGCCGTGCGCGTCCAGGATCTCTCTGGCCAGCTGGCTGATGCGCTGCAATACCACCCGCACATCCAGGCTCTCGGTCACCTGGTGGGCCGCCGTGATCAGGCTCTTCTGCAGGCGATTGCTCTTGCGCAGCGCTTCCTCCGCCGCGGTACGTTTCTTCAGCTCTTCCTGTGCCTCGGCATACAGCTCGGCGTTGTGCAGGGCCATGGCTACCTGCGAGGCGATGCCGCTGAGCAGTTCGGCGTCTTCCTGCGTGTAGATGCCCGCCTGGTAGCTTTGCAGTTGCATGGTGCCAACCACGCGCTCACCTACGATCATGGGCACGGTAAGCAACGAGCGCGGTTGGCGGGGGGTAGCGGTCTTGATGCGAATATGCGTTTTGATCTGCTTCAGCTCGGCCTGCAGATCGTCCACGATATCGGGCCGACGCTCCAGGATGGCGCGGCTGTTGGGCCCGGTCTGCGGTTCCAGGGGCACAGGCGGCAGCCCGGAGACGTCCACCCGTTCGCCATCCCCTACGATGTACAAGGGATAGATCACCTGTCTCTTTTCATCGTAGCGCATGAGTCCGAAATTGGGGCAGTCCACCAGCTTCTGTACCTCGCGGTGGGCCGTATCGCAGATAGCAGCGATATCGAGCTTCTGTCCCAGCAGCAGACTCACGCGGTTGATCACCTGCTGGCGCTCCAACAGGCGGCGGATCTGCTCTTCTCTCTGCTTGCGCTCGGTAATGTCTCGCATGACGTGCACG
>RFJM01000015.1 GCA_003694905.1 Caldilineae bacterium | reverse complement strand
CGGCTGTGCGGTTGGATGTGGCCGCGGCTTTTGCGGGCAGCGCCGCCCGCGTGCTGCCCCCAAATTGAAACGCACCCAAGGAAAAGGTGCTTTCCCGGCTAACGGCAATGTCTATTGTATAATGCCAACGACGTAAGTTGTCCGTCCCCGACGTCAATTCTTTCTGGGAGCATCGCCATGACCGAATATCGCATCGAAACTGATTCGCTGGGCGAGGTCCGGGTACCCGCCGATGCGCTGTACGGCGCACAGACCCAACGAGCGGTCGAGAACTTTCCCATCAGCGGACTGAGATTTCCCCGGGTCTTCATTCGTGCCTTGGGTCTGGTCAAAGCTGCATGTGCTGAAGCCAATGAGATGTTGGGCCTGCTGGATCGCGACATGGCTCAGGCCATTCGCGAAGCGGCCGAAGCCGTGGCTGCCGGCCGGTACGACGAGCATTTCCCTATCGACATTTTCCAGACCGGCTCGGGTACCAGCACCAACATGAACGCCAACGAAGTCATTGCTACGCTGGCAAGCCGCAAACTGGGGCGGAAGGTGCATCCCAACGATCACGTGAACATGAGCCAATCCTCCAACGACGTTATCCCTACGGCCATGCATGTCGCCGCATACCTGGCTGCCCAGGAAACGCTTCTACCCGGCCTACAGTGGCTGTATGACACCCTGCTGGAGAAGGCCGGGACGGTCGATGACGTGATCAAAACGGGCCGCACGCATCTCATGGACGCCATGCCGGTGCGCATGAGCCAGGAGATCGGAGGCTGGGCGGTGCAGATCGGCAAGGGCATCGACCGCATAGACGACACGCTGCGCCGGGTTGGGCAACTCGCCATTGGCGGGACCGCTGTGGGCACGGGCATCAATGCGCCGCCGGGGTTTGGTGAACGGGTTGCGGCCATTCTCTCAGAACGCACAGGCTACGAGTTTCGTGTCAACGACAACTACTTCGAAGCGTTATCTGCGGCCGACGCCATGGTGGAGCTCAGTGGCCAGCTCAAGACCATCGCCGGTAGCCTGATGAAGATCGCCAACGACCTGCGCTGGATGAACTCGGGTCCGCAAGCCGGCCTGGCCGAGATCCGGCTACCGGCACTTCAGCCCGGCTCCAGCATCATGCCCGGCAAGATCAATCCGGTCATCCCCGAGGCCGTAGCCATGGTCTGCGCGCAGGTCATCGGCAATGATGTGACCATCACCATCGGTGGCATGTCGGGCAATTTCCAGCTCAACGTCATGTTGCCGGTCATTGCCTACAATGTCTTGCAGGCGGAGCAGATTCTGGGCAATGCGGCACGCGTCCTGGCCGACAAAGCCGTGGCCGGCTTTCGGGTCAACCGGGAAAGGATTGCAGCCCTGGTTGACAGGAACCCCATTCTTGTCACGGCTCTGAATCCGGTTATCGGTTATGAACTCGGTGCGCGCGTGGCCAAGACCGCGTTCGAGCAGGGCCGATCTCTGAAGGAGGTAGCTCTGGAGATGACCAACCTGACGGCTGAAGAACTGGATGAATTGCTCGACCCCGAGCGCCTGACCCGCGGCGGGCTGCCGGGCCGCTGAGCTGGGGATCGTCCCGGACCCTGGATTTCAGTAGCGAGTCAGGGATTCGGCTGCTCGCGCTGCGTGCAATGAAACCGCAGTACACTGCGGGTACGGGAAGCCGGCTCCCCGGAAGCGGGGCGTTGGGCAGAAGTGGCCCAGGCTATGGTAGAATGCGCTTTTGACCAAGATAGCACGGAGCTTTCCCATGTTCGAAGATCCCCTCTTCCAGGCCCAGTTCGAAGCCTGCCCCGCCCCACTCCAGGCGATCATCCAGGAGTTTCGGGAGGCGTTGCCTGCCGAGCGCCTGCAATACATGATCGAGTTTGCCGACAGCCTGCCCGATTTGCCCCCGCGTCTGCAGGCCAAGCGAGATCAGATGGAACAGGTGCACGAGTGCCAATCACCCGTCTTTCTCCATACCGAAGTGGATGAAGGTCGCGTGCACTTCTACTTCGATATCCCCCGCGAGGCACCGACCGTACGCGGCTATGCCGGCATCCTTGCCGAGGGCCTGAACGGCGCCACCGCCGCGGAAGTCCTCAACACCCCGGATACAGTCTATCGTCTTCTGGGGTTGCAGGAAGCCATCTCGCATCTCCGGCTGCGCGGGCTACACGCCTTGCTGGTCTACATGAAACGGCAGGTAGCCAGGATCATCGAGCCGACATGAGTACCAAAGACCCTCCGTGGCCTGGCGAACCTCTCTTCCCGGCCAACACCAGCGCCGTGGCCATACTGTCCGATGTCCACGGCAATATCCGGGCCCTGGACGCCATCCTGGATGATATCGCCGAACAGGGTATCGATGCCGTGGCCTGCAACGGCGACCTCATCACCAGTTCTGCCCATGCCTCCCAAGTGGTCGCCCGGCTGATGGCGCAGGGCATTCCCTGTACACGCGGCAACCACGAACGTTACCTGCGAGAGCTGGACGACCCCACCCACCCCAAGTGGGGCCAGGCAAACTGGGCCCCCACCTGCCACGACTACCGCGTGTTAGATGCCAGGCAACACGCCTGGCTGCGCCGACTGCCCGACACTCTGCTGTTGTGCGACGGCGAATATCCCCTGCTGATGAGCCATGCAGCGCCCGGCAATGACTGCGTAAGAGTATGTGCTCAGAACAAGGAACCATTCTGGCGCGATCTCTTTGCACCGCTGCCGCGGGGATGTACGCTGGTCGGTTCGCATCTGCACTGGTTCTGGCGATATTCCTGGCACGGATATCAGTTTGTGCGTACCCCTTCTGCAGGTCTTCCTCTCGATGGCGACACCCGCGCCGGCTACGTCATCCTGCGCCGGGGACCCGAAGGCTGGCAGGCCGAACAGCGACGCATCCCCTACGACGTAGAAGCAGAACTGGCTGCCTTTCGTGCCAGCGACTACTATCGAGAAGGTGGTGTCGTCGCCCACCTCTTCTGGGAGGAATTGCGCACGGCCCGTTCCTGGGTCCTGCCTTTCTTTGCCCACGCCCGCAAATGTGCCCTCGAACAGGCAGCCGACCCCAACGTCACCGCCTTCGACCGGGAACAACTCCAGGCTGCCTACCGGACGTTCGACCGCACCCGCTATCCCGAGTACAACCCCGATGCTCCTGGCGCTTCTGGCTGACATCCACGGCAATCTCCCTGCGTTAGAAGCCGTAATGGCCGAACTCGAGCGACTCCAGCCCGACGAGGTCGTCCTCGACGGTGACCTGATCAATGCCGCGCCTTTCAGCGGTGAGGTCATCGACCGGGTACGCGCCACCGACTGGCGGGTCCTGCGCGGCAATCACGAATTCTACTACCTTAACTACGGCACCGAGCGCGATGTACCTCATAGCCACGACCCGGAACGCTGGGGTCAGCTCCACTGGTTGGTGGAGCACATCACGCCCGAGCAGGGGCGCTATCTGGCCGCGCTGCCCGACGAACTGACCCTGTACTACCCCGGCACCCGGCCCCTGCGCGTGGCGCATGGCGTGCCCGGAAACCATCGCGGTGGCTTCTGGCTCAACCAGCCCCAGGAAGATATCCTGGCCGCCATCGCCCATGTAGCTGAAACCACCCTGGTCACCGCTCACACACACGTCCAATTCGATCGTATTCTCCCCTTGCCGACGGAATTCCCTGCCGAGCAGCAGGCGAACCCCCACATGTATCTGGAACCCGAGCGTTCTCCTGCGCCCCGCTACCGTCATGTCGTCAATCCCGGCAGCGTAGGGCTGCCCCTCAACGGCGACCCCACCGCCCAGTTCGCCGTCCTCGAGTCCGTGCCCGATGAGGCTGTGCCCGGCGGCTGGAAGGCCACCCATTATCGCATTCCCTATGACCGCCGACCCGTGCTGGAAGCCTTCTACACCAGTGGCATGTTGGAGGCCGGAGGTGTCATCAGCCGGCTTTTCTATTGGGAGATCGTCACCGCCGAGTGCGAGATCATCTACTTCTTCCACTGGGCCCGCAAGCGCTTCGAGGAACCGGAAGCGAACCTCAACGCCGCCTTTGCGGCCTATATCGAGGCAACCGGCCGGGACAGGTACGTAAACGAGCGCGATCCCCTACGCAAGGGGGCGCGAACGCTCGGGGAGCAGCCGGGCAGTTCGGCCGGAGCACCGGCAGCGAGCCCCTGATCTATTTTTCCACCACATTACGTTTGAGATTGCGGCGCTCCAGGCGAATGCGGCGGCGTTCGGCGGCCTCTTCGTATCGGCGCTTCTGGTTTTCCGTTTCCGGGATCAACTGGGGAATGGGGACGCGGTTGCCCTCCGCATCGATGGCGACGAATGTCAGATAAGCGCTGGAGCAATGCCGGCGTTCCCCGGTCAGCGGGTTTTCTGCCTCCACGCGTACACCCACTTCCATACTGGTGTGAAAGGCGCGGTTGACCTGGGCCTTGAGGATAACCACTTCACCGATGCGGATGGGTGAGCGGAAGTGGAGATCGTCCATGCTGGCGGTGACGGCGATCTGGCGGGCATGGCGTTGGGCCGCGATGCCTGCGCAGATATCGATCCAGGCCATGATCTGGCCGCCAAAAGCCGTGCCCAGGGGGTTGGTGTGGGAAGGGAGCACCAGCTGGGTCATTTCCACAAAAGATTCACTGGCGCGCTTTGGGGGTGGGGCTGCCTGGCTCATGCGAACCTCTTCACTCGGCACCGGGGTTCTGGGGGGCTTCTTCCCACAGCCGCAGAAAGTCTTGCGCCTGCCGGGAATGATGTAGATAGGCAAAGCGGGCGACCTGGCGGCCGACCTCCCGCACCCGAGCGGCCAGCTTGTCGTCACGCAGCCGCTTCTGCTCATCGAACTGCTTCCAGGCTTCGGCGATGGAGACCTGCAGCGGAATCACCCAGGCGTGGAGGGAGCGGCCCACAAGGCGCAGGCTATTGAGGGCATTTACCGCGCCCATGGCCCCGCCCGAGGTGCCCACAAGCCCCACGACTTTGCCGCCGAATTCGTCGAAGCTCATCAGATCGAGAGCATTCTTCAGCGCCCCACTGAAGCTGCCGTGGTATTCGGGTGTCCCCAAGATGATCCCCTGGGCCTCGCGCACCTTCTGGCGCAGCTTCAGGACATCTGGCGCACGCTCGCCTTCGCTGCGGGTGCCGTCGCAGAAAACCAGATCGTACTCGCGCAGGTCGATGAGTTCCGTGCGGGCGCCGATCTCCGCGGCACCTGCCAGCGCCAGACGAACGGCCTCGCGCGTCAAGCTGCCGGGCCGGAGGCTGCCGGCAATGCCTACGACTTTGATGACTTCTTTAGTGTCGGCCTTATTCATAGTTCGGAATCCTGGCGCCGCGGTCGCGCCGAGATCAGCTTCCAGCCGGTAGGGAGCACGAGCGCGGCAAGCACGATTTTCAGGATGTCGCCGGGGATAAAGGGCAGCAGGCCGGCCACAATGGCCTGCTGCAGGCACATCATAGCACCCAACCAGACAAGACCCAAGACATAGATGGCTATATTGCCCGCCACCATTGCCATCACCGTCCTGCCCGCGCTGCGATCCCAGCCGCGCTCGGCCAGCCGGCCCACGACCCAGGCCGCCAGCACGAAACCGAGCAGATAGCCGCCCGTGGGGCCCAGCAACTTCTGTAGACCTGCGCCGCCACCGGCAAACACGGGCAGGCCCGCCACACCCTCGCTAAGGTAGGCCAGGACGGTGGCAACACCCAGCCTGCGCCCAAACAGTGCTGCCAGCAGCAGCACGGCGAAAGTCTGACCTGTGATGGGCACGGGGCTGAAGGGCAGGGGGAGGGCGATCTGGGCAGAGAGGGCGATGAGCAAGGATCCGCCTACAACCAGCAGCAGATCGTAGAACAGGCGCCCTACGCGGGCGTCGGGGCGAAAGACATCGGCATAGGTCATCGTGTTATTCTCCAGGAAATGATAAGATGTAGCGGACGTAAGGGATTCGCACTTACGCCCGGCGTCGGCTCGACCGGGAATAAAAACCCCGTTGATACCTGATGGTCGCGCCTCCACGGACTCGGCTTGTGATGGATGCTTGCTCAGCCTGCTGCTTGCGGGTCAATGCTCTCGCCACCGCGGTTGAGCCAGGTGAGGATGGCGCTGAGCACAGCACCGCCGATGGCCAACGACTTCTCGCTAATGGTGAAGATGGCCGCAGCATCCCCGCGTGGATCCACGTCCCCAACCTTGAGCCCCGGTTGTACGGCCAGCCCTGGATGCAACAACCCCCGCACTACACCGGCGATGGGCGCGACGATCGGGGCGCGGTCCTCGTCTTGCTCGACTTCGGCGACCACATGTCCCTGCTCGACCAGATCGCCGATCTCGACCCTGGGCCGAAAGATGCCCGCCACCGGCGCGCGGATCACGCGTTCCGCGCGGAAGCCCAGAATACTGCCGGGGATGCCTGTATTGGGCTCCGTAGTGCCCTGCCATAGAACACGGCCGAGCCGATGCCCTCGGTTGGTCTCGACGGCGGCGTGACAATTGTGCCCTGCCTCGAAACCGGGGCCCAGGCCGATGACCAGGGGCGCCAGTTCTCTCGATCCCACGTCATCCCGCTTGAGCAGGCGCGCATCCACCAGTACCACCGGCTCCAGCTCCGGCAGGATCTCATCCTCCGGGCGGGGCAGAACCACCACCTCGCCGGCATGGGCCCTGGCCACCGCTTCGGCCGGATCTTCCACCCGCACGGCCGTTACCCCCTCCACCGTCCAATACCCCTCGTACACCGCTTCGGCAAAGGCGACGGTTCGCCGCACGGCCAGGGGCTGACTCACCTCGGTGGCGATGACGGGAAACCCGGCCAGGTGCAATCGGTAGATGACACCGGTGGCCAGATCACCGGCGCCGCGCACGACGACACGATGGTGTGGAAACAACATAGGAGGCAAGCACGGCGGTCGGGCTTGTTGCCCGGCCGGGGTCAGGGGGTTGGGTCGGGAACGGGCAAGGGCTCCACCTTCCAGATCTCTTCGCAATACTGGCGTATGGCGCGGTCGGACGAGAAATAGCCGCAACGGGCCGTGTTGAGGATGGACATCCGGGTCCAGCGCTCGCGATCGAGATAGGCCGCGGCGGCCTGCTCCTGGCAGTCCAGGTAGGATTCGTAGTCCGCCAGGATCATGAACTCGTCGTGATTTAGCAGGGAATCGATGATGGGCCTGAACAGCTCCGTGTCTCCTTCGGAGAAGAAGCCGCAGGCAATGCGGTCGATGGCCGCGCGTAGTTCGGGATTGCGTTCGTAGTACTCTCTGGGGTGATAGCCCTCCGCTTTCATGCGCAAGACCTCGTCCGCAGTCAGGCCGAACAAGAAGAAGTTCTCCTCGCCCACGCGCTCGCGGATCTCGATATTTG
>RFJM01000150.1 GCA_003694905.1 Caldilineae bacterium | reverse complement strand
CCCATGACAATCCTACAAGCCTATCACCGCCCCCGCGACCTCGATACTGCCCTGCGCCTGCTGGCGCGGTCGGATGTCAGAACCGCAGTGCTCGCGGGCGGCATCCATCTCAACCCCCATCGAGCCTAACGTCCTCCGTCCCATCACCCTGCCGGAGCGAGACTGGCCCGGCGAAGGGGGCGAGCCCGGCGGCGAAGTGACGCCCGGCGAAGGTAGTACCCAGACCCAACGCATCGTCCTCCCCAAGTTTGTCGTCGCACCCGAAGCACCGGAGACCCGTGTGGTCGGCAAACCCGAAGTCAAAGTGGACGCTTTGAAGCTGGTCAAGGGCAATCCCGCCTTTGTCGATGATTTCGAGATGCGCGGCATGCTTCACGCCCGGCTGCTTACCAGCCCGCACGCCCATGCCCGCATCCTGGACATCGACGACAGCGAAGCGTTGGCCCTGCCCGGCGTCCACGCCGTCATTCATTACAAGAACGTCCCCCGCGTGCGCTACGCCTCGGGCGGCCAGTCCTATCCCAACCCCAAGCCCTACGACCAGGTGAGTTTCGACAACAAGGTGCGCTACGTGGGCGACCGGGTGGCCGCGGTTGCGGCCGAGACACCCGAACTGGCCGAAGAGGCCCTCAAACGCATCAAGGTCACCTATGAAGTGCTGCCGGCCGTCTTCGATGAAAATGAAGCCATCCGCGAGGGTGCCCCTGTCATCCACGATGAGCCGGACATGGAAGGAGCTTACGACGCCGCACACAACATCTCCCACTATATCGAGGCCGAGGTGGGAGATGTGGAGAAAGGTTTTGAACAGGCCGACCTTGTCTTCGAGCAGACCTACCGGGTGCACCAGGTTCAGCAGGCGCCCATCGAGCCCCATATCTGCATCGGCTACTGGGATGCGGATGAACGGCTGGTCCTGCGCACCTCCACCCAGGTACCCTTCCACGTACGCCGCATGGTGGCCCCCCTGCTGGGCCTGCCGGTCAAACGCATTCGCGTCATCAAACCCCGCATCGGCGGTGGTTTCGGTTCCAAGCAGGAAATGCTCCTCGAGGACATCGTGGGCCATCTGGTTATGGCCACCAATCGCCCTGTGCGCTTGCAACTGAACCGCACCGAGGAGTTTATGTCGAGCCGAACCCGCCATCCCCAGACCATCCATTACAAGACCGGTGTGAAGCGGGATGGCACCCTGGTCGCCCAGAAGATGATCGTCATTGGGAATACAGGCCCGTACGCAGCCCACGGCCTCACGGTGCAGACCGTCACGGGCATGCGTGGCCTGAGCACCTACAATTGTCCCAACAAGCGCTTTGAATGCTACGTGGCCTACACCAACATCCCGGTTCCGGGGGCCTATCGTGGCTACGGAGCGCCCCAGGCCCACTTCGCCCTCGAAAGCCACATGGAAGAGATCGCCGAAGCCCTGGGCATGGATGTTGTCGAGTTCAAGCGCAAGAACTGGGTCAAGCCGGGTGACCCGCTGGACATCGCTCCACAACTGGGCGAGGGCGAAGCCGAGATCTCGGCCGTGCCCATCGTGGTCACCAGTGGCCTGGCCGAATGCATCGCCCAGGGGATGAACGCCATCGGCTGGGAGCGGCGGTACGATCCGGCCTGGAGAGCGCCGGCCGAGCGGCCCCATATTCGCCGCGGCATCGGCATGGCGGTGTGTATGCACGGCACCGCCATCCCCGGCCTGGATATGGGCGCGGCCAGCATCAAGATCAACGACGACGGGAGCTTCAACCTGCTGGTGGGCGCAACCGACCTGGGTACCGGCTCCGACACCGTCCTCTCGCAGATCGCGGCCGAGGTGCTGGGTGTGCCTCTGGAGGACATCATCATCTACTCCTCCGATACCGACATGACCCCCTTCGATACCGGTGCCTATGCCTCCAGCACCACCTACATCTCAGGTACGGCCGTGAAACGCGCCGCCGAAGATCTGCGCGAGCAGATCAAAGAGCGGGTGGGTTTGATGCTGGGCCTGGACGACTGGTCGGGGGTGGAACTCCGCGATCGCAGGGCCTATGCCCCAGACGGCCGCTCCCTCTCGCTGGAGGAGATCGCCCTCCACGCTCTCCACCAACACGACCAGCGCCAACTGATGGCGACCGCTTCCTTCGTCTCACCCGACTCGCCGCCCCCCTTCGCCGGTCAGTTTGCCGAGGTGGAAGTGGACATCCAGACCGGCCAGGTGACGGTCAAGAAGCTGGTGATGGCCGTGGACTGCGGCGTGGCCATCAACCCTATCACTGCCAGCGGTCAGGTAGAGGGTGGGATGACACAGGCGCTGGGCTACGCGCATTGCGAAGAAATGGCCTATGACGAGAACGGTCGCATGGTCAATCCTGCCTTCGGACCCTACAAGATCTACCGAGCCGACGAAATGCCCGAACTGGACGTCTATCTCGTACAGACCGTGGAGCCGACTGGCCCCTTCGGGGCCAAGGCCGTGGCCGAGATACCCAAAGACGGCGTGGCACCGGCGCTGGCCAGCGCCATCTACAATGCCACCGGTGTGCGCATCCGCCAGATCCCCTTCACACCGGAACGGGTGTGGCGGGCCCTGCGTGAGGCAGGTGTAGCGGGCTAGCCCTGCGGCGCAGCGCCGCCGGCATCCGAAAAACGAAGCGGCAGCCTGTTACGGCTGCCGCTTATTGTTGGTCGAATGCACGTGGGGCTAGATGATCTCCAGCTCCTTCAGCTTGCTCTCGGGCACGACGCCGTTTTCCCAGCCGCGCGCCTTGTAGTATTCCTCGAGCATCTTGTCGAGCTCGCAGACCTGGCCCTCCGAGCCGGGCACGGTGCTCGGTTCCTTCAGGAAACGCTCGGGCAGGTAGTCGCTGCCTTCCCGGAAGCCGACCAGGTTGTTGTAGTAGCGCTCCAGGTTGTACACGCGCTCTCCGGCCTTCAGCAGTTCGTCTGCCGTGAGATTGCGTCCGGTTACGGCGTTGTACTGGCTCACATATTCGTCCATGCCCTCGGCAAAGGCGCTGAATTTGCAGATGTCCAGGCTGTCGGACACGGCGTGCACGTCCTGGAAGACCTTGCACAATTCGCCCTTGCCTTCCCAGGCCAGAGGATCGACTTTGAGGGAGCCGAAGGGCATGACGCCCAGCTCGGCGGCCGGAGTGTAGGCACGCAGGTGGCAGGCACCGCGATTGCTGGTGGCGTAGCCGATGCCCATGCCCTTGAGCCCGCGCGGATCGTATGCCGGAATGGCCTGTCCCTTCACGCTCATGGCAATCTCGGGATGGCCGAATGCCTTGGCCGCACCGGCCGCCCCCAGACCCAGGGTGCGGGCCGTCTCATCGGCGCCGCGGGCGATGCGCTCGATCAGTTCGATCATGCCGTCGGCATCGCCCCACGTCAGCGGATTACCGTTTACATAGCCCCGTTGCAGCGCTTCCATGTACATGCCGATGACATTGCCCAGCTCAATGGGGTCCATGCCAAAGCGGTTGCACTGGTCGATCATATAGGCCACGGCTTCCTTGTTGGACACACCGCAGTTCGCGCCGAGAGCCCACACCGACTCGTACTCCATGCTTTCCATGTGGATCTTGTACTTGCCTTCCTTGACCTCGACCTCGATCTTGCAGGCCACCGGGCAGGCATGGCAAGTGGGATCGCCCGCCAGGATCTCTTCACGCACACGCTCGCCCGAGATGTGCTCGTACAGCTCTTCGCCATTATCACCGATAAAGGACGCCTTTTGGCTATTGTACGCAGGCAGGGCACCGATACTACCGGTGATGTTGGTCAGTACGTTGGTACCGTAGACGCTAAGCCCGCCCTTGCGTGGCGCGGTGATGTTGGCCTCATCCATGATGGCCGCCAGGGCTACCTTGTCGGCTTCCTTGAAGGCATCACGGTCCGCAGGCTTGGGCTGCTTGTTTTTGTCGCCGATGAAGACAATGGCCTTCAGATTCTTGCTGGCGCCAACGGTCCCGGTACCCCCTCGACCACAGGCCCGGTCGTCTTTGTTGATCCATCCGGCAAAGCGCACGCCGTTCTCTGCCGCCGGTCCCACCATCATGGCATCAACGTATCTGCCCTCATGACGCTTGAGCAATATCTCCCGCACCTCGTGCGTATCCTTTCCCCACAGATCGCTGGCATCGTGTATGCTGACCTCCCCGTTCTCACACACCAGGTAGACGGGATGCTCTGCTTTGCCCTTGATCAGCAGCGCATCGAACCCGGACCATTTCATATACGCCGCGGTCCAGCCGCCCATGTGGCTGTCGGTGATGGTGCCTGTGAGGGGGCTTCGGGTCACAGCGCACAGCCGGCCGCTCATCTTCACCTCGGTGCCGGTCAACGGCCCCGTCATAATAGCCAGCAGATTGTCCGGCGATAGGGGTTCGACGTCGGTGCCGTTGTCAAAGACGTACTTGACACCGAGCCCACGACCGCCGATGTATTTCTTGGCATCCTCTTCATTGATGCCTTCGTAGGTGACGGTGCCGCTGGTCAGGTCTATGCGGGCGACTCGATCGACGAATCCGCCAAGTGAAGTTGCCATAGCACGTTT
>RFJM01000014.1 GCA_003694905.1 Caldilineae bacterium | reverse complement strand
CCCTTGGCCGGGGCGCGGCGCGCCTCCGCGCTGAGAAAATCGGCGATGGGCGCATAGGCCTCGGCCTCCGGAGTGATGCCCCATCCCACCGTATCCAACTCAACTCGCTCTTCTGCCACCTCGGTAATGTAACTGTCCGGTTCCAGAAAACGCAGGCCTTCGTAGATCTCGGGGAAACGATGTTGGTTGAAGCGGCTGATGACCGTATGCACGGTGACGATAAGATTGCCGTGCTTTTTCTTCAGTGTCTTCAGTCCCTGCCAGGTTTCCATGGCCTTTTCCCAGTTGCCGGGTACCCCGCGGATGTCGTCATGTTCCTCGCCCACGCCGTCGAGGGAGAGGTTGATGCCGATGTCGGTGCCGCGGCATTCGCTGCAGATGCGATCGACCTGAGCCAGGATGCGGTCGCTGAGGAGGCCGTTGGTGGGGATGGTGATGTAGCTGGGGCGGCAATGGCGGTAGCCCGAGATGACCATGTCGGCCAGATCTTTGCGCAGGAAAGGTTCACCGCCTGTAAAAGTCAGATATTCTACGGCGCGGCCCAGGTTGGCAAAGACGCGATCCCACTCGTCCAGGCTCATATCATCGTTGGGTTTGCGCCAGACATCGCAGGTGCGGCAGCGGCTGTTGCAGCGGAAACTGACGGAAATGACTACGGAGAAGGGATAAAGCCGCGGCCAACCAAATCGCCGGAAAGCCCAATATGCCGGCAGCCGAGGCAAAAGGGTGAAGAGTGACATGACTGGCAGCAGCTCAGAACGACGCGATGGGACGAGTGGTGCAGATCATGGCCGGAGGATCGACGGGAGAGTAGGGAAGGGAGGGCCGGCGGGAGAGAAGCTCAGGCCGGCTGGGCAGCTTCGTGAACATCCGCGGTCTGATCCTCGGTGCCCAGGAAGAAACGCCGGGCATTGGCCAATGTGCCGGGGAGATCCAGCCAGAAGCTCTTCTTGCTCACTTTTTCCCACACTCGTCGGGGACGATACAGATAGAAGCGGCGGTAGGCCTCGCGCCACTTCCGCACCACCAGGTCGGGGTCATACACGCCATCATTGATGGTGAAGCGGGCCTTGGCATCGTGGATGGCCAGATCACCCCAATCGTGCGCGAAGACATTGCCCTCCTCCTGGATCATATCCCACATCTTGGTGCCGGGGAAGGGTGCTGCCAGCATGAAATTGGCCAGATCGGGGTCTAGCTCCAGGGCCAGACGGATGGTAGCCTCCATGGTTTCTTCGGTGTCTCGCGGCATGCCGAAGATGAAGAACCCCATAGTTTGCAACTCGGCAGCTTTGGCCCAACGAAAGGCGTTTCGCACCATGTCCAGGGCCTGTCCCTTCCGGATGATGTGCTTGAGCATCCAGGGATCGCCGTTTTCGACACCAAAGCCCACACGCCTGGCTCCGGCCGCCTTCATGAGCTGGAAGAGCTCAGCATCGGTGTGATTCACCTTCATGCCGTGGACGGTGATCCAGGGCACAGTGTTCAGACCCTCGGCGATAAGACGCCGGCAAAGTTCTTTGGCTCGCGGGAGCTTGAGATTCCAGATGTCATCGGTGACACCGATCTCGGTGGCTTGCAGCTCTTTGACAAGCCAGCGCCACTCGGCGATGACATTGTCTACGCTGCGCCCGCGCCAGGTGTCACCGGTAACCGGCTTGGAACAGAAGGTGCACTTGTAGGGACAGCCGCGGCTGGTGAGGATGGTGAAAGCGCGGGCATGGGGATCCAGGCCATCGGTCAGGGGCTGAAGATTGGTGTAGCGGTCGATCTTGAAGAGATCGTGTGCGGGGAAAGGCAGGCTGTCCAGGTCCTCGATCATGGGCGAGACGGGCGAAACGATCACCTCATCTTTATGCCGGAAGTTGAGACCGGGGATATCTTGCAGTTCGGGCTTCTTGCCCGCTTCCAGCGCAGCCACGAACTCGACGATACCATGCTCGGCTTCGCCCTTGAATGTGTAATCCACATAGGGATGCTCGGGACCCAGAGACTCGGCCGGCATGATGGTGAGGTGAGGGCCGCCAAGGATGGTGGTCAGACCGTATTGTTTGGCGGTGGCGGCCATCTCCCAGGCGTCCTGGATCAAGGGGGTGGTGGCAGTGATGCCGATGAGCCGATAGGGCCGGCCGGCCTCCTGGGCCTGCTGAAGATAGTAGGTGACAGGCACGTCTTCGATGGAGGCATCGTAGATCATGACCTCGTGCCCGGCTTCGCGCAGCACGGCTGCCAGATAACCCAGGCCAAGGGGAATGTGTTTGCGAGAGGACCAGACTTTGGATTCAGGACTGGCGAGGATAATGCGCATGGTTTAGAGGATAAAGAGCACAGAAAAGGAGAGAAGAGCTACTTGCCGACGAATTCGGGGCGGCGGGACGCGGCCACGACAGCGCCGCTACGGCTGCTGCCGTTTATTCTATAGCCGATGCCGTCGCGTGCCGGAACCCAGTCGCGATGGGAGCACTCGAGACGATAGCCGTAGTCGGTGCTGAAACTGGCAAAGGCCTTGCGGGGCCAAGCGCGCAGGGGTTGTCGCAGCAGGTTACGCAGTCCGCGGCCGGCAATACCGCGCCAGCCGTAGAGTTTACCTGCCAGCCAGTCGTAGCCCCGAGCCAGCTCTTCGGGTGTCATTTGCTTGGGGTAGTAGGTAACGTGGTTCGTGTCGTACAGAGACCAGGGAACGTTGGGGATGAGCCGGTTTTGCTCGCGCCAGACGCGCCGCTGGGGTGTACCCACATAGGGTGTGAGGATGGTGATGCTCACGCCGTCGAGACCGCTTTCACGGATAAAGTCGTAGGTGCTCTGGAAGATCTCGGGCGGATCGCCGTCGAAGCCGAAAACGAACAGGCCGACGACTCCGATGCCGGCTTCGTGGACGCGGTCGATGACCTGGCGATAGCGTTCGGTATTCCCTTTGGCTTTGCCGCCGAGTTCCCGGCGGTTGTTGGGGTTGGCGCTTTCAAAGCCGATGAAGAATTTGTCCAGATGGGCCTCGCGCGCCAGCTTGAGCAGATCGGGATAGTCGGCCACCATCTGTTCGGCCTGGCAGGTCCAGCCCTGCAAGGGTAGCTTACGCAGGGCCTTGAAGAGTTCTTCCATGTACTCGGGATGGAGGCGGAAGTTGAGACCGAAGTTATCGTCGGTGAGAAAGAAGCGCCGAATGCCGCGGCGTTCGATCTCCGCTACTACCTGGTCTACCGGCCGCAGGCGCATGACCCGGCCGGAAACGCGAATGGCCGTGCAGAAGGTGCAGCTACGAGGACAACCTCGAGTGATCTCCAGGTAGGGGGTCCAGTAGTTGCGGTTCTCGTCCACCTGCTGCAGCACCCGGTCGGCGATGGGCGGGAGGTGGCCGAGATCGGCCCACTCTTCGTCCACGTAGCGGGGCTGCAGCCGGCCGCGGTCGAAGTCGGCGATCATCTCCGGCCAGGTACGATAGGCCTCGCCGACGGCGATACTGTCGGCCCAGGCCGCAACCTCGTCGGGTGCCAGGGTGGCATGGGTGCCGCCGACGACCACTGTGGCCCCGCGCGCCTGGGCGCGGGTAGCGATCCAACGCGCGCGGTCGATCTGCAACGTCTTGGCCGTAATGCCCACCAGATCCTGCGGCCCCATCTCCTCGAATGGTACCGGCCGAAGGTCTTCGTCGATGATCTCCACATCGACTTCGGCCGGGACAAGCGAGGCCAGACGCATGAGGGTGTAGGGGGTCATGGTGCCGCGGCCCAGTACTCTGCCGTCGCGGCCCGGTTGGATCAGGTAGACTTTGCGAATCGCCATGAAGCTATGCGCGAAAGGTTCAGCCGAGGTTGTGGATGTATTGTTGCAGCTTGCGCTGGTTGATCTTGATGTAGCGGTCCGGAATGATCTCCTCCATCTCTTCGGGCGTAAGACGAATGCGAAGGATCTCCAGCGCGTCCTGCGGCGATTCGCCGTAGGCCAGCTTCTGCTTGCCGTTTTTCATCTCGAAGAGATACATGTAGTGAGGGTTGCTGAAACTACTCATGGCCGCCGCTTAAGGGAAGTCGGGTGAAGGTTGGCAGGCGTCGCGGGTTCACGCTTTCACCAGCGCGCCTTCGTAGAGCTCGGCCCCGCGCACGCCGCCGTTCAGACCTTTATTGATCTCGTGGTCGTACTTGCCGGCCAGCATGTCACGGTAAAACTGGTAGTCGACCCCCTTGACCTTTTCGTCGTCGGGGAAACGGTGATAGTTGTCCTTGCTCATCAGGCTTTTGCCCTCGGCAATAAGTTGGTACCCCAGGGCGGAACCCGGGTAGGGCGCATAGAAGGAGATGGAGGGCATAACCCGTTTCATGCGCTTGAGCATGCGCATGGTCTTGAAAGCATCTTCGCGTGTTTCGCCGGGAATGCCCAGCATGATATTGGACCAGAAGACGGGGGGTTGTTCGCCCTTGGCCTCGAGTTCGTCGCCGAGCCGATTGACCAGGTCGATGGTGAAGTAGTTGTCCTCTTCCGTACACTCTTTGTTGAGCAGTTTGAGGATGCGGTCGCTGCCGGACTCGAAGCCAATGGAGATCGTGCGCCAGTTGGTTTCGCGCACCAGGGCTTCGAAGAGATCGGGCCATTGCCGCACGGTGTCGGCACGGCCGGCCGCCCAATAGGTCCAGCGTTTGGTCTTGCGGGGGTACTTCTCCAGCCATTCCTTCAGCCAGGAAGGATGCTGGAAAAACATGGAATCATGGATGACTACGGAACCAATGCCGTATTTGCGGTCCAGATAATTGAGCTCGTCGATGACCTGATCCACCGATCTGCGGCCCATGTTTTGGATGTAAGAGCTTTCGTTGCAAAAGACGCACTGCCAGGGACACACGCGACTGGTGAGGATAGTTGCCACAGGGCCGGGTCCCCATCCACAAGGCGGTTCCAGGGGCCAGCGCCATTTCCAGCGGCGTCTCATGCGCCAGCCCACGGGCTTGGGCCAGAGTTCCCGGTCGATCATAGGCCATTCGGCCATGGAACGCGCGCCCTCGCCCGAGAAGAGCCGGGGGAACTGGTCCGGGTCGCGCACCAGATCCACGATGACCTTCTCGCCGGGCCCCATGCAGATCTTGTCGAAGGCTGCGACCGCCTCCATCTCCTCGGGTGCCACGGTGGCATGCATGCCCCCCACCAGCACCAGGCCGTGCGGATTGATCTCCTTGAAGAGCTCGGCCGACTTGCGCGCAACCGGGTAGGTATAGCTGCGCACGTTCATGATCAACATGTCGTAGCCCGCCAGGCGGGGCTTGAGCTGTTCCCAGTTCGTCACCGCGCGCGTCGATGCCAGGTCGGTAAAGATGCCGTTCTGATGCAAAATCGTGCGCAGCAGGCCCAGGCCATGGTCCTGCCATTGCTCGTGGGGCCCGCTGGGGTGGACCAGGTCTCCCAGGTCTCCCAGGTCGAGCCACAGGATGTTGGAAGTCTTCTTCTTTCCCCACGGGAAAAACGAAGTCGCCATCTCTTCCTCCTCGGGGCTACTGACTACTACCGGCCCGGCTATCGTCCGGCAGGATCAGCTCGATGGGAGAACCGTTGTTGGGCTCGCGGCCATTTTCGCCGACCCTGATGGCCGCGCCACTCTCCTGCGAGACGGGCCGATTGCCGTACGAGGCGAAGGGCGTGGGCTTCCACCAGGCCCACTCCTTGCAGGTGTTGCAGGGCGAGACCTCGTCGTAGCGGCCCTCCAGGTGCAGTCGCCGCAGTTCCTGCATGCGGGGGCCGTTCCAGTTCTTCATGACGCGCACCACGCCGTCTTCGTCAATGACGTTGCCCAGGTCGAAGTCCAGGTTGAAATCCCGATCGCACATGGCGATGGAGCCGTCCCAGTAGATGTGGACGTGGTACCAGAGGTTGGGACAGGGAAAGCGCGGGGGCAGAGTCAGGTCATCGTCCACACGCAGGGCCGAGATCTCCTCGATCTGGTCGCCCCAGGAATCAAAGGGCTTGACATGCACCAGATCCACACCGGGCACATTCTTCCAGTACTCAACGAATGCCTCCGTCTCGTCCTTGGTATTCTCCATCTCGATGATCTGGAGATTGACGAAGGTCTGATAGCCGCCGGCGTGCTTCATCTCCACAAAGCGGCGGATATTCTCGTTGGTACGCTCGTAGTCGGCGTTGACCCGTACACTCTCGTAAGTCTCGGGCCGGATGCCGTCTTGA
This sequence comes from Caldilineae bacterium, assembly GCA_003694905.1. Classification (GTDB taxonomy): domain Bacteria; phylum Chloroflexota; class Anaerolineae; order J102; family J102; genus J102. The sequence goes on along the minus strand of RFJM01000014.1, from coordinate 8,589 downwards.
CAGAGGTAGATGACGTTGAGGCCGGCATCCAGCAACTTGCGTGCCCGCTCTTCGGTGAGGAGGGTAGCGTTGGTGCTGATTTCGGCACGCAGCCCCTTCTCGCGGCAGTAGGCGATCATGTCGAAGATACGCTTGTGCATCAACGGCTCGCCCCAGATGTGCAGGGTGGTGGCCTGAACATGGGGGGCCATTTCGTCGACGATCTGCTTGAAGACCTCCCATTTCATGAAGCCGTTGGGACGGGTGATCTCCTTGCGGCCCGTGGGGCACATAATGCAGCCCAGGTTGCAGATGTTGGTGGATTCGATGTACATGCGGTCGGGCGGAGGTACCATCCGGGTCTGGCCCGTTTCGTAGGCCAGCCACTTGATGGGCCGCATGATGCGTCGCCTGTAAAGACGGGATTTGTTGCGTACCTTTTCCTGAAATGTCAGGGGATGCGTTGTCATTACTGCTCAGCTCCAGGAGGCCGCGCCAAAGAAGGTATCCTTGGTTCGGCGAAAGTTGTGGAACAGACCGACGCGGGTCAGGGCACTCCCCACACGGCGCACCGGTGTTACTTTCGAAACCGTCCACAAGATGCTGCCGGCCGTGTCTCCGAAGCTCTTGCGGTAGAGGCGCTTTTTCTTGGCCTCCAGGAAGCGCCGGCGAGCCTCGATGGCCAGACCGCTGAGCTCGTCGTCGCTGACCTCGGAGACATTCATGAAAGGTGCGATTTCAGAAGTGTAGCTGTTGTAGTAGTAGCTCTTGGTGAAATCGGCATTATACACCGTACCCGGTCGCTTGCGCAGAAGCTCATTCCACAGCTGCGTGCCCGGCATGGGGGTGGCGATGGAGAACATGGCTTCGCTCAATTCCAGGCTGGCCGCGAATTCGATGGTCTCTTCAATGGTCTCGCGCGTGTCGCCGGGCAGCCCCAGAATGAAGTAGCCCTTGCTGTGGATACCGGCTTCCTCGGTCCAGCGTACTGCATCGCGCACCTGGTCGAGCCGGATATGCTTGGCCGTTCGCTTCAGCACTTCTTCATTGCCGCTCTCAATGCCGTAGTGGATCTGGCGACAACCGGCGCGATACATCTTCTTCAACAACTCGGGCGTGACCCGATCCACACGCGCCAGACAACGCCAGCGGATATCCATATCGCGTTCGATGAAATGGTCCAGGATCTTGTCCAGACGCCGCACATCGATGGTGAAGAGATCGTCGATGAAATAGAAGTTGCGCACGCCGTAGTCGTCGATCAACTGCTGCAGTTCGTCGGCAATGTTTTCCGGGCTGCGCTGCCGATAGGTGCGCCCGACGATGCCCTTGAAGCAGAAGGAGCAATTGTAGGGACAGCCGCGACTGCTGAGCACCGTCAGCATGGGCTCACCGTTGGGCGTATAGAGCGGGTACCTCTCCAGCTCGAACAGGTGCCGCGCCGGGAAAGGGAGCCCATCCAGATCCTTGATCAGTGGCCGTTCGCCCCCGCTGATCACCCGGCCGTCCTCCTTGTACCACAGACCGACGATCTCACTCCAGTTGTGCAGGCCGCTTTCCAGGGCGCGCAAGAAATCGCGAAACACCTCTTCTCCCTCACCGAAGATAAGGAAGTCGAGATGGGGATTCTCCAGGGTCAGTTCGGGCAGGGTGGTGGCGTGGGGTCCACCGATAACAGTGCGGACGCCAAGGGCCTCCTTCAGCATTGCGGCTGCTTCTTCGATGCTGGCATAGCTCGTGGTCATCGAGGTGAACGCGACCAGGTCCGGCTTGAAGTCCACCACCTCCTGGACTTCTTCTTCCAGAGGGCGGTCCGGCCGCAAACCAAAGTCGAAGATGCGACACTCATGATTGTCTTGTTCGGCCACGGCTGCCAGATAACCCAAACCCAGGGATGGGTAGGCATTGACCATTTCGTTCCATTTCGGGCCGACAAAGGCGATTTTCATCAAGCAATCCTCCTGGGGATGGCAGTACCGGAGAGCAAAAGGCAACGTAGCGGCTATTTCTGTCTGGCGACAGTTTAGCAAACTTCTATGAATAAGCGCTGAACAAATCGAGAGACAGACGTGACGGGTTTTTCAGCAAAGGAAACGAACCCTTGTGAACCGTCGTAGTGGTTGCGCGTCCGCTCAGGACATGGCCTCGGCCTCGATCTTCTTGCGCAAAGCGGTCTTTTCTTTCTTGGGCAGGAAGGTACGGGCAGCGATCCGCATGTTACGGGGCAGATTCAGCCAGAAGTCCTTGGTCTTCACCCGCCGCCAGATGGGCGACGGCCGCAGGTAGAAGCGGCGATACGCCTTGCGATACATCTCCTCGACCAGTTCGGCCGTCATCTCCCCCATTTCGTAGCGCGCCTTCTGCTCGAAGAAGACATAGTCCTCCCAATCCTGAATGAGCATACGGCCCTGGCGTTTGACCTGCTCGTAGACCTTGGTTCCGGGATAGGGCGTCATCATGCTGAAATTGGCGATGAACGGGTCCAGCTCGATAGCAAAGCGGATCGTATCTTCCATCGTCTCGCGCGTCTCGCCGGGAAGGCCGATGATGAAGAACCCGATGGTCTCCAGCCCCACCTCCTTGCAGACCTTGAAGGCCTGGCGGATGGTGTCCAGATCGATATTCTTGTCGATGGATTTCAGGATCTCGGGGTTACCCGTTTCCACGCCGAAGGCGGTGCGGCGCAGACCGGCCTTCTTTAGCTTACTCATCAGTTCGTAGTCGGCCAGATTGGCGCGGATGCCGTTCACGAAAATCCAGGGGACGTGATTCAGATTGTTGGCGATGAGCAGATCGGCCAGTTCGTGCAGGCGCTTCTTGCGGATATTGGCGCTGTCATCCAGCACCCCGATCTCCTGCGCCTCCAGATCGACGACCAGGTGCCGCCATTCCTCCAGCACGTTCTCAGGCGTGCGACTTCGCCACTTGATGGGCATGATAGACTGGGAACAGAATGTGCACCGGTAGGGACACCCGCGGCTCGTGAGAATGCTAAAGCTCTTGGACCCATCCACGGCATCGGTCGCGGGTTGCAGATTCGTGTACTTCTCCATCTTGAACAGATGGTAGGCCGGCCAGGGCAGGCTATCCAGATCGGCAATGGCGGGCCGATCCATGTTGCGGTGAAGCTGCCCGTCGCTGGTCTTGTACGAAATACCCAGACAGTCGTCCCAGAGTCCCTTGGCCGGATCCATGATCGCGGCCGTCGAGTAGTCCTCCTGGTCGCGCATGAAGTCTTCGATGCGGTTGCAGATATCGATCCAGGTATCTTCGCCCTCACCCCGTACCACGATGTCCACCGCCGGCTGCTTCAACGATTCGAAATCCAGATCCTCCGACACCACACTGGGGTGAGGGCCGCCCAGCACGATGGGTACATCGTAGACCGCCTTGATCTGGGCCGCGTGCCTCCACGCCTGCTTGACCTGCGGCGTATTGGCCGTAATGCCCACCACATGCGGGCGGAATTCCCGGATGAATTCGTCCAGCGGCTGGTCTTCGATGTCGGCATCGAAGATCCGGACCTCGTCCCCTCTGCGTTCCGAAACCGCGCCCAGGTAGGCGAGTCCGAGATGAGGCGTTGTGCGGGTGTCGATGGGAAGACGGAAGCGAGGATTGATGAGAACAACGCGCATGGCGGAAGACCTCTCGTTTGCAAGGATGGTATTGGGCGCGGTGAAAAGGAGCTGCCGACCGGCGCCCCGGATGATATCGGCCGGCAAAATGGCATTATATGCCGCCACCGAACCGGTGTCAAGTTTTTTATGAAAGACTTCATAAAAATTAGAATCCGGGTTCGACCGGCATCCGCCTCTCCTATTCCTCCCTCACATAGCGGATGTCCACCGCCTTGGCCTCGTGTCCCTGGGGTGAAATATTGTAGGAGACAAATCGCAAATGTGCCTCGTCTTGTAGCTCGACCTCGGTGCGCCATCGCCAGGGTGGGCCACCCGCCGGATCTTCGTAACTGCCCACAACGTAGAAGCCCAGCTCCGTGCGCCGGCCCGTGGCGAACATCATGCCCGTGCCCAGATGACAATTGTCCATCCAGGTCATTTCGAATCGCTCCCGGGCCAGATGATAGCCAAAGAGCGCGAAACCTTGACAGCTATGACCCAGCAGCGAAGTGCGATACTCATGCAACACGAAGCGGCCACCCATCACCGCCTGAATCACACCCCGAATAGGTGCTTTGTCGCCCAGCTTGCCCGGCTCGAACCAGGTCCGAACATCTCCCGCCCAGCGCCCCACCAGCCGCGCCAGCAGTTCGTGAGCACCTCCCGGTTCCAGTGAGCGGCGAAACTGTTCGCTGTCCATCGTCACGCTCCGCCATCGATGATGGCCAGCACATCGTCGAAATCGCTGCAGAAAGCGTTACACAGTCCTTGCGTACCGCTCTCGCGGATGTTCCCTCCTTCCATGCCAACCGTGAAGAACCCGGCCAGCCGAATGGCACACACACCCGCGCCGCTGTCCTCGATGCCCAGGACGTGATGGCGCTGCTCGAAGGGGATGCCCAGCCCCACGCGTGCGGCCTCGGCATAGAGCCAGGGATGGGGTTTGGGCGTAAGTTCGCCCAACGTGCCGGCCTGCCCTCTGCCCAGAGGATAACCGGCGGTGATGATGGCATCGTAGAAAGCTTCGGGATCACCCAACCCCAGCGATCGGAACGCGGCCAGGATTTCCGGGTAGGCCTTCTCGTACAAACCCGAGGTGACCAGCGCCACGCGTATCCCCCGCTCCTTCAAGGCCAGCAAGAACTCCCGCAGCCCTGGTGCGGGCCGAAACGCGTCCACCCGCCCCCTCCCCTCGACGATAGCCTGCATTTCGCGGTGTGTATGCCGGAAATACAGATCCCGAGCGGCTTCCAGACTCTTATCCGGGCAATACTTGGCCAGACAATAGCTGAGATGCTCGGAGACGCTATGTCCGGCTACGTAGGGGAGGTCGGCCTCTTCCAGCGTGAAGTCGGGATCTCCCAGCAGGGAGGCTACCGTGCGCTCGATGATCCAGATCCAGAAGGCCTCGCTGTGCACGCTGGTGCCATCGAGATCCATGAGCACGGCCTGTACCGGTCGCTCCAGCCGCACCGGATGCAGCGGATAATAGGCGGGATAGCCCAGAGAGGAATTGACCAGGGCCAGCGTATGCCGGGCAAAGGCGATGAATTCCACCTTCCCATCACCTGTGCGCCAGATGGACCTGACCCCGTCGCGGCCCGCGACATGAAGACCATCGCTGGCACGTGCTATCGGAGTCAGGCCATCGGCTTCGCTCAGGTTCAGGGTGGGGATCACTGGCATGAATCAGGTGATACCTAGCAGACGCTTGGTCAGGCGCACCGTTGCGCTCGCATCCGGAGCGTAACCGTCTGCGCCGATCTGGTCCGCATATTCCTGCGTCACCGGGGCCCCGCCCACCAGGATCTTCACCTGGTCGCGCAGGCCCGCCTCGGTGATGGCTTCGATATTCACTTTACACATGGGCATGGTCGTGGTCAAAAACGCGCTCATGCCCACAGCGTCGGGATTGTGTTCGCGAATCGCTTCCACAAAACGCTCGGGTGGCACGTTCACACCCAGGTCGATGACCTCGAAACCCGCCCCCTCCAGCATCACATTGCACAGATTCTTGCCGATATCGTGGATATCCCCTTTCACCGTGCCCATGACGAAAGTGCCGATAGGCTTGGCTCCGGTTTCGGCGATAAGCGGTTTCAGGATTTCCATAGCGCCGGCCATGGCATTGGCCGCCACCAGCATCTCGGGCACGAAATACTCTCCCTCCTCAAAGAGCCGGCCCACTTCCTCCAGTGAAGGAATCAATGCCTCAAACAGGATCTCCAGCGGACTGAGCCCGATTTCCAGACCTTCCTTGGTCAGCTCAACGACCGGTTCGTCCTCGCCGTCTAGCGTATAGTTGTACAGTTCGTCCAGGATCTCTTCTGCACGGGGGGAGCGTTCGGACATGGTGGTGTACCTCGCTTAGAAACAGGAATGTGTGGTTTGTGGACGCCTGCTACACGATATCCATGCAGCCGCGACCGTTGTGATGAATGGTTGAGTCGGCGTCCCGGCCCGATGTCAGAGCCGGGCCCGATAAGAACTCCTCTCCTTTGCTGCCCCCGGCCGCGCTGCCGGGACCTTGAGTGGTCAGCCTGACTGTTGCACCGTCCCTTTCGGGGTTTCCAGCCCGGCCATGGCCCGCACTTCCTCGATGTAGGCCACAATGTTTTCCATGGGAGTATCCCACAAGACCTGATGACTGGTCTGAAGGATATAGCCGCCACCTCGCCCCAGCGTCGCAGCCCGTTCACGGATTTCGGCGCGTACTTCGTCGGGCGTGCCAAAGGGCATGGTATGTTCGACGTCGATGCCGCCGTAGAAGGTGACCTTGTCACCGTACAGGCGTTTCATCTCCAGGGGATCCATGGCGGCCGGTTCCAAAGGATTGAAAATGTCCAGACCGATCTCGACGAGATCGGGGAAAATCGGCTGGATTTTACCATCGGAATGCAGGCCCACAAAAACCCCGCGCTCGTGGCAATGCGCGAAGATGGTAGCCAGCCGCGGCTTGATGAAGGTTCGCCACATCTTGGGGCTGAACATCATGCCCGAAGATGTCCCCCAATCGTCCGCGAAGTAGAAGCCGTCAACACCGATGTCGATTTGCAGATCGATGATGGGCAGATCCCATTCGTACAGAATGCGGTCCAGCAGTTCGTGCACGAAGTCGGGGCGCTGCAACATATCTACCATCAATTGGGTCATACCGCGGATACTCCAGGCGCGTTCGAACAAGACCATGCCCAGCTTGCCGAAAATGAAAGCCCTGTCACGCCAGCGCTCGGCCAGAGCTTTGGCCGCGTCGAAACGTCCCGGCCGGTAGGGATCCGGCATCTGGTAGCGGTCCAGTCCACCTGGGTCCTCGGCCAGAGGATAGGCCACGGGATGCGGCATACCCGAGGAGCGATCCCACACGCAACCGAACTCGTCCCGGTGCAGAGCACCTTCCGCGTCCAGGTTGGTGTGCACCGGCCCTCCACTGGGCGTCAGATCAACCTGCGCCACTTCCTCGGCCCAGGGATTGTAGTTGAAATCGGTACCGATCTTGACAATGTGGTTGCCGATGAAATCCGCTACCTCCTCGCTGTCGCGCAGGCCGTAGTAGTCCCGGATCTTGTGATAGACCATGGGGATGGCGTGAAAATTGTAGGGGACGAAATCTGTTTCCTTGTGAGCGATGGCCTGCAAGACCCGCTCACGGCGCTGGGTGGGAGTACCGAACTGTTGATAATCCATCGATCCAATCCGTGTCAGTCTTGGGCTCGACACTGCCAGAGTTGGTTTTCGGCATCGAAGTGCCAGCCGGCTGCGTCGAGTTGCAGATCGTGTTTGGGCCAGCCGCCGGCAACGCGCTCTCTGGTGGCTTCCCAGGTACGGATGCCGCTGAGACCGTCGGCCGCTTCGACATTGCAGGCACCCACGGCCGTGGCCATGGTGACCGTCTCTTCGGGTGACATGCCCTGCAATAGCGCGGTGATGAAGCCGGCGATGGCCGCGTCACCCGAGCCGGTCGCGCCCACTTCTTCGACGCGAAAGGCAGGCGCCCATAGCTCACGGTCGGCCCAGAGGTCCGGTCGGGCCGGAGCACCACGCCCGAGACCACCCAACCGCTCGCGGCTACCCGTGCGCAGATAGAGCCCCCGCGCTCCCAGCTTGATGACCACCATCCCGGCGCCCATCTCCAGCATCTCGTTGCCCAGCGCACTCAGGTGACCAGGGGTGATCTGCGCCAGCACATCACCCTGCGCAGCCAGCCGTTCGTACTCGCGGCGCCAAAGCATGAAGAGAATCTCCTCGGCGCTGGGCAGGAAGATGCCCACGTAGGGCAGTAGCCTGCGCAGAATGCCCTGCCAGTCGGCCCGGCCGCCGGCGGTGGTGGGGTCGGGCAGTGACATGTCGAGGGTGGTGGTGGCACCGGTCGCGTGAGCGCGGCGGAAAAGCTCCACCAACTCGGCTCCGCCATTCATGTACATCGATTTCATGATGGGCGGATAGCCGAAGTGGAAGACGCGAGCCTGCGCAACCTGTTCGTACTTCACATCGGCCGCCACAAAGGTGTCATTGGCGCCCGCATAGTGCAGAAAGATGCGATCCACCTGGGGCGGGTTGATGACGATGGTATAGGACGTTCGCGACAGCTCGTCGACGACCATGCCCTCGGCCAGTGCCGGATCCACCTGTGCCACCAGCCTTAGTACCTGCTCGCCGAAGAGATCGGCCCCAACCTTGCCCATAAGCAAGGCGCGCACGCCCAACCGGTTCAACGCCAGCCCTGTGTTGGCTACAGGTCCTCCCGTCGCGAATGACACGGCTCCGATCTCCACCAGGCGACCCGGCGCGAACAGGCGCTGGAAATCCTTGCCGCTCACCGCGCTCATATCGGGGAAGACATCCAGACAGATGTGCCCGGCAACGACGACTTCACATGAACTCGGCAAAGTCAGCACCTCCTGCAGAAATGACCGGGAAGTGGGGCAAGATTCACGGCTTTGCACCGCCGCGGTAGTAACGGGGATAGTCGCCGATCAGCAGGTACAGGGGTGGT
>RFJM01000149.1 GCA_003694905.1 Caldilineae bacterium | reverse complement strand
GGTTGGGGGGACGGGGCCGTCGGCGGTGGCGCCACACCGAACAGTCCCAGCAAGAATGAGAGTAGACCCGTAATCAGTGCAAAAACGAGGAAATAGAGAAAGAGCACCGCCTGGATCACCGCCCCGATAATCAGAGCCAGCCCATAGGTAGAGCCAAAGGGCAGCAGAGAAGCCAGCAGGCCGATGCCGAAAATGGCCAGCAGGGCGTATCGGTTCCAGCGCCGGGCGACCTGGGCGATGCCGGGGGTGCCTTCGCGGTGCCAGCGTGCGCGCAGCTGTGCCAGCCGCCCCTGGCTGAGGAGCACCAGCCCGACGAGATAATAGGATACCAGGGCCAGGATGAGATCCGGCCCCAGACCGAGCGTGCGCAAGCCGATGAGCTTGCCGGGCTGTGGTTCGAACCGCACCCGGCCCACCGCTGCCGTGAAGACGAGCAGCACACCACCCCACATCCACAGCTCGACATACTGCTCCAACAAGGCCTGCCGATCCACGGGCAACGCCTGCACCCAGGCCCGCTCGCGATGCGCGGCCTTGTAGTCTACCAGTTCATCCGGCCGCAGGCCCAGGTCGATGAATATGCCTGCAATCAGACCCGCAAATTTCCACACGACTACCGTCATCAAGATGCCGAAGAGGAAGAGCAGGTCGAAAAAACTGCCCGGTTCGTAGAGCCAGGCCCTCACGGCCGCCAGATCGATTACCTGTCCGCGAATGTACCAGGTAAGCAGCCTCAACACCACCAGCCAGAGCGACAACTCGCCTACCTGGATGCGGACATCCCGATGCCGGCGCAGATGCGGTTGTGCCAGCCAGTTGCGGGTATAGACGGCTTCGAGCGCCACCCCGAAACAGAAAGGCAACAGCAGATAATACCGTTCCTCCTGCGTGATCATCCTCCCCAGCGCCACCGGTCCCAGCAACAGGCTTGTGCTCATGATGGCGATGAGCAAGGGACGCAGCACGTCTTTCAGCCAGCGGCTGTCCACGAGCGCCGAGTAGTCCGGGTGTTCGCTCGCCGGGATCTCTGCTGTCTCCCACGTGTCCGAAGCCGGGGAGGAGTAGCCTGGATTCATGGTAGAGCGCGCCACAGCATCGGGGAATGGGCAAAGAGATCATATAGCGCTTCAGGGGCCATGTCAACCGTCGTGTGTCAGGGGGTGCGTTTCAAAACGGGGGCAGCCGGTACGCCGGGCCGGTGAGGGGCGGGGGCGTCCCCGCATCTGCGACGTCGGCCGGCGAGACAGGCGGCCGAGGTTTTAGCTTCTCAGACAGAGCTCGCCGCAGTCAGGCGGTAGCAGCACGGCCTGCTAACCGGTTTGTCGTAGTCTCGTGATGGGGGTGAGGGCTAGGCTGAGTAGGCGCCTAAAGATCACTTCCCTCCTTGGTTGTGGCGTCATCCGAGCAAGCTCGGACTCTGTGGGTCCTGTGAGTCAGAGGCCGACCTCTGGCCGCGGGCCTGCGGCCGGCTGACTTTTCGTCGACGGCTATTGGAGGCCGGCCCGAAATAAGCCAATGACTGGCAAAAGGGGGGGCTTGTTTCCGGACGTGTACTTAGCGATCGTCTTAACCCGCGAGGGAATATGCCAGGCCATCCGATCAGGTCGTCGTGGCTGCAGCGATGCGTGCACGAGCCAGCGCCACATATGTCTCGTCGATCTCGTAGCCCACGAAGTGCCGGCCCGTTTGCAGGGCCGCCAGGGCCGTGGAACCGCTACCCATGAAGGGGTCCAGCACCACATCCCCGGCAAAGGTGTACAGCTCGATAAGCCGTCTGGGTAGTTCCACCGGGAACGGGGCAGGATGCCCTACCCGCCGCGCCGACTCCGTTGGGAAGCGCCAGATGCTCTTGGTGGCTTCCAGGAAGTCATCACGGCTGATGGTACTTTCCCTGTCCCGGCGTTGCAAGCGAAAGCGCTGTTTTGAAAAGAGAAGGATGTACTCGTGGACGTCGCGGATGGTGGGATTGGTAGCCGAACACCAGCTCCCCCAGGCAGTCGATGAGCCCGCGCTCGACCCTTTGTCCCAGATGATCTCCCCGCGCATCAGAAACCCTTCTTCCAACATGATCTGCGTGACGAAAGCGCTCAAGGGAATGTAGGGCTTACGGCCCAGATTGGCCACGTTGACACAGGCCCTGCCTCCCGGCGTCAGCACCCGATAAGTCTCGCGGAAAACCGCGCGCAGCAAATCCAGATACTCCTCCAGGGTCAGATCTTCGTCATAGCTCTTGCGGGCATTGTAAGGCGGCGAAGTCACCATCAGATGCACGGAGCAGTCGGGAAGTTCGCGCATGTGCCGACTGTCCCCCCGGATGACGGTGTCCAACACTGCAGCAGGGATCCTGTTTTCCCGGTAGGGCCCGTCTTCATCGATCTCCGGATGGTGGTCGTACAGACGACTGTTGTAGAAGCGGCTGGCATCATGGCTGATGCGCCCCCGAGAGCCGAAGGCAGAGGTATGGGTACGACGCCTGGACTTCTTGGTCATGCTTGCGTTTCAGGAAAGGAGCGGGGGGAGAAAGAGAGCCAGCAGAAGCAATACCGCCACCAGCAACAGCAACCACTGCCACCACGTCAGTCGAAAGGGGACGCTCTCTTTGTCTGCGGCGATGCCCGTTTGCATCAAACTCAGAAACTCATCCCAGGCTCTTTCGTCGCCAAACCAGCGACGAGGGATGATGTTGAACGCATTCTTGCCGTGATAGAGCAAGACGAGATCCGCGGCAAGCGTGTAGGCGCGGAAGTCATGCCAGGATATCTGGGCTTGCAGGGTCTCGCCTGTCATGGACAGGCGGTGGCCGTCGGCATCGCCGCTGATACGGCTGCGGGCCAGAGGCGATCGGGCCATGATGCGTGCCTGCCGGCGCGGGAGATAAAGGAAGTAGATCAGTGCCGCCACGACGATCAGCGATGGCACCAGCCAGGAAAGTGCATCGGCGAAGCTCTCTGCCGCAAGACAGGCGGCCGCGTCGAGCAGTGCCACCATCCCCAACAACACCCAGGTAGCACGGCGTAAAGGACGGTAGTGGCAGCGTAAGGCCGTCAGGAAGATGGCCTCGTCGTAGTGGCCGGCAAACTCGATACGGGTCATGGCGGCATAGTCGCTAGAACGGAATGGCGAAAACAGGAGACGAGGTGGTCGTTTACCATGCCTACGGCCTGCATGAAGGCATAGCAGATCGTAGGCCCGACGAATTTGAAGCCGCGTTGTTTCAGGTCGCGGCTCATCGCCCGCGAGATGGGCGTTTCTGTCGGAATTTGTTCGAGGGAAGTCCAGGCATTCTGGATGACCTTGCCGTCGACGAACTGCCAGATGTAGGCGTCGAAACTGCCGTACTGACTTTGGATCTTCAGAAAGGCGCGGGCGTTCTGCACTGCGGCCTGGACCTTGAGCCGGTTGCGAATGATGCCCGGATCGGCCAGGAGTTGAGCGATCATCGCCTCGTCGAACGCGGCCACAGCGTCCGGCTGGAACCCGGCGAAAACCTTGCGATAGTGCTCGCGCTTGCGTAAGATGGTCAGCCAGCTCAGACCGGCCTGAGCCCCTTCCAGGACGAGGAATTCGAAGAGCTTGCGGTCATCGTGGAGTGGGACACCCCACTCTTCGTCGTGGTAGGCGATGTAGAGGGGATCTGAACCTGCCCAGGGACAGCGTTGTAGGGTCATGCGCTCAAAGGATGGGAAAGGGAGGCCGGCCGGGCGGCGTCCAGGATGGGGGCGGTGGCACTTGCCTGGGGCATGATGGCGATACGTGGACGGGAAGGGAGCGCGGTCAGGGCCTCGCGCAGGGCCGAGTCCAGATCGGGCGCGGGGGTCAGCAACAGGCTGCGTACCTGAGCCGGCTCCATTTCCGAGACGAGGCGCACCTGTACGCGACGGGCGTCGCGGGCCAATTGTACGGCCTTGTGGGGCCCCACGCGGAATCCTTCGGCCGCAAAGGTGGACAAAACATCCTGCAACGAATGGCGTTGCCGAACCCACGTTTCGAACTCGGGACTGCCCGTACCCTGCGGACAGGCTGCTACCAGAATGACAAAGCCGCCGTCCCGAGTCACCAGCGCAGCGTGGGCCAGCGCTTTTTGAGCCTGATAGAGGTTGATGTCTTTGGGATGGCCGCCCGGTGAGGCGACGACCAGATCAAAGGGATGCTCGACACGAACCTGGCAGGCGGCGCCAACCTGTGGTATGCCGGCACGCATGACAGCAATTGGTTCACCGGCCAGGGCGCTCACCAGTTGTTTGTCTTGATTTAGAATGGCGTTGAGTGCGAAGTGGATGCCCATAGCACGGCCGATGGCCTCGACATCCTGGCGGGCGGGGTTATCATCATAGCGCCCCAATTGTGCATCAGGATGGGTCATCAGGCTGTGGTTGGCATCGATGGTTTCGCGGCCGGCCAGGCCGATGGCCGCGCCTTTGGCGCCGCCCGAATAGCCCTGAAACTGGTGTGGCTCTATGTTGCCTACGACGATGCGCAGGTCTGCCTCGTGGAAGTGGCGGTTGACCCACACCGGTGTGCCGGCCGCGGTCTCGCCGCAATAGACCAGGTTGACCGTGTCGTCGCAGTCGTGGCTGACTACTGCGATGTTCTCGCTCAGATGCACCTGAGCACGAAAACGTGCCGGCGGCATGGGAGGATGAGCGCCGTTGGCGATGATGAGCATGATGCGCTCATCGGCGATGCCCAGAGCCGCCAGGGTAGCGAAAAGGGGAGGTAGCAGGTACCGGTAGGGAACGGGCCTGGTTTGATCGCTGACGGCAATTGCCACCCGTCGTGCGTGAACGAAGTCCGCCAGACTCACATCGCCTACGGGGTCCGCCAAGGCTGCGCGCACAACGGAGAGGGGATCGCGGGCTGCCGGTGTGCGGCGAGGAGACAGGATCTCGGCCGGCACAGGCAGGCTGAAAGAGAGCTCGCCGCGACCGTAAGGAATGGTATAGGAATGCCGCGCGCTCCCCCCGGACAGGGCGGGGAGGAGATGCACTACATCCCCGTCTTGCAAGAGGTGATCTTCGGATACGGCTCGCCTGTCGACGACCACCAGCAGGGCTTCGCGCGGAAAGTCGAGCTGCAATCGTTCGATCAACTCGCGCACGGCCGCGTGGGCCGGCAGAGTCAACGAAAGTCGGTTCTGCCAGCCGGCCGGAGTGCGGCGGCGCAAGGCGTTGTGCAGATGAACGGTGACGGTGATGGTCATGGCACGAAGACAGATGGGATGAAGGGGCCCGGGTTCATTATACGATCGGCCGCGCGTGCCTCCAAGCCCGTGGGATCCGGCGGGGCGCATGCGTGCCAACAGTTTCCGGGCAACGCTGCCATGCCCGGCAGGCTGAAGTGCCGGGATGCCGGATCACATGTGGTTGCCGTGCTCCGGCGTTCGCGAGCAGACGCGACATCGTGCTATACTCGCGGCCATCCTATTCCGCCGGTCTCTCCTATCATGTTCTCCCCCCAACTCATCCTGACCGCCCTACCCGATTTCCCCCTCGTGCAGCCGGGAGACGATCTGGCCGCGCTGGTGCTGGAAGCTCTTGCCCGCTGCCACATCCATCTGCAAGACGGCGATGTGCTGGTTCTGGCGTCGAAGATCGTCTCCAAGGCTGAAGGACGCTACCGTGACCTGCGACAGGTGCGGGTATCGCCTGCTGCCCGCGAGGTCGCACGCGCCTGTGCCAAGGACCCGCGGCTGGTACAACTCATCTTGGAAGAGTCGCGGGAGGTACTGCGCATCCGCACGGGACTGATCGTGGTGGAGCATCGACTGGGGTTTGTGTGCGCCAATGCAGGGATCGATCATTCCAACACGGCCGCGGACCGCGAACTGGTGCTGTTGCTGCCGCGAGATCCCGACGGCACGGCAAGGGCACTGCGCGAACGCTGGCGCAAGGCGACCGGCGCCGATATCGCCGTGGTGATTAACGACAGCCACGGGCGTGCCTGGCGGTTGGGGACGGTGGGGGTAGCCATTGGTGTGGCCGGTCTGCTGCCCCTAAGCGACCGCAGAGGCGAGGGTGATCTCTTCGGCCGCACGCTGGAAGTCACGGTACTGGGAACGGCCGACGAGCTGGCGGCAGCGGCTTCGCTGTTGCAAGGTGGTGCCGACGAGGGCGCACCGGTCATCCATGTGCGGGGCGCGCCCTATCGCGCGGGGGAGGGGCGTCTGGCCGATCTGCTGCGTCCGCGCGAGTTGGACATGTTTCGCTAACATGTCAATTCCGATGGCCTCGCCTTGCGGTGCTGCCGGGCTTTCCTGCCGCCAACATGTATGAGTGCCCATTCCGAAGCAGGAGAAAAAACAAACCCCGGCACGAAGCCGGGGTCTGCGTTGAGGTTTGAGAGCGGGATCAGCGGAAGATCTGGGGAAGCCAGACACCGCCGTCGTTGACGAGCACGCGCAAGTCAACGCCCTGGAAGCGGTTGGGTGTACCGGGGCCACCGTCGATGATGATGGTCACGCGGTGTTCGCCCACGGGAATCGTGTCCATGTCGAAGGAGACCTGGGTGACGCTGGGGGTGATGCCATTGTCGGGGGTAAGGTAGACCCAGGGCAGGTAGCTGACCTGGCGTTCGAGGCCGTCCGGCGAGACGAACGTGTATCCGCTTTCATCCTGAAGGACCTTCACATCACCTTCCGCCAGAGCCGCCATGGCGGCCTGCCAGTCTCCGGCGGGTACGGCATAGGCGTACCAGTGAATGGCACCGCTGCCGGCAGCCGACTGGTTGATTTCGATGTTGCTGCGGGGCGAGGGCAGACCGATGTGAGCCTGCATCATCATGGAGGAGGGGGTGACCTCCATCCCGGTGGGGATAATGGTCAGGAATACCGGGACACTAAAGGGACTGCCCTCGATATTGCCGGCATTCACCTGGATGGTGCCACTGTAGGAGCCGGAGCGCAGGTTGTTAGGATCGACCGAGACGGCCACGGTGTCATCGGTCTGACCGCTGGTCTTGCTGGTCTTAAGCCAGCTGCCGCCGTCGCTGGTGGTCACGTTCAGCGTGTAGTTCTGGGCACCCCCATCCCCGACGTTGCGGATGGAGAGCTGCACGGGATCGGGGACCAGGCCGCCGAAATTCATGGTGAAGCTGATGCTGGTGGGCGATACACTGAGGATGGGGCCGGTGGCCTCCACAATGAGCCGCACCTGGATCTGCTGCGGGCTGTCCTCTACCGCGGGATCTTCGGCCGTGACCAGGATCACCCCGTCGTAGATACCGGGATTGAGGCCTGCACCGTTGATGCTCACCGTGTGGGTCTGCGGGGTAGCGCCGTTGAAGGGGGTCACTTGCAGCCAGTCGCCGTCGATCACGCGGGTGACGGCATAGGCAATGGGTCCACCGCCGCCGGCGTTGGTCACCTGGAAGGTCTGGGAGGGAGGATTGGGGCCGCCGCGCGTCATGGTGAACTGCATCGAGGTGGTGCTCACGGCCAGGCGCTGAGGCTCAGAAGTGATACCGGAACCGTCGAAGTTCCCCAACTTCAGAGCAATGGGAGAGCGGAAGGATGCCGACTGATCGCCGCCATGGCCGGTGTTCAATTCCGGCTGGGTGTAGATGCGATAGCTGCCGGGCCGGGCGACGACCACCTCGGCTTTCTGGTCGCCGTCGACATCACCCATCTCCACCACCTGCAAGGTCCTCCCTAACTGAATGCCGGGGCTGGACCAGGCTGCGGGGAAGGAGTCGGCGCCGTAGTTAAGGCCGATCATGGAGATGCCGCCATCCTGCTGGGGATCGCGAATCAGGAAGACCTCGTCATCGCCGCTGTTGTTCACGTCACCGGTGGCGATGTCCTGCCAGTAGGGGAAGTACTTGCCCTGCCCATTGGGCGCGTCGTGGAGCTGGTTGGCCGAATACTGGAATACGAGATAGGAGGCAAGCTGTCCCAGCACGCCCGACCGGGTAGTGACGATCTCATCCAGAGCGCCGTTGTTGGTGTGGGTGTTGCCCAGTTCCAGATCGACCCAGGGGAAGTTGTATGTATTCTCGAAGATGGTCACCCAGCGATTGCTGGGATCGGCGGGGTTATACTTCAAGATCTTGATGCGCTTGTCACGGTTGTTGGCGGGGCCGTTGCGCATCATGACCAGCTCATCCCCTTCCAGGCCGTCGATGTCACCACCTTCCAGGCGCAGCCACTCGATGCCGAAGAAGGCGTTGTAGACGGTGGTCCAGTTGGTGCCGCTGGCATCACCATCGTAGATCTGGATGCTGTAACCGTTGTCCGACAAGAAGTCGGTGCGCTGAACCAGGATCTCGTCGCGGCCACCATCACCCGGTACAAAGTCGCCGGTCGAAACAAGGGTGTACTGGAAGCCGCCGGCAATGGTTTGAGAGAAGGAGGGTGGGGTGGTGCCGGGCGGGGTGTAGGGGGCCAGGAGCTGGACCTTGTTGCCGCCGATGGCTACGATCTCATCGACACCGTCGGCGTTGACGTCGGACACGGCCAGGTCGGTCCAACCACCTGTGGGCGAGGTCCAGGTGAAGGAGGTCTGCCCGGGTGCGGTGTAGGGATCGATGATCTGTATGCGGGACGCAGAATCCACATAAGCGATTTCGTCGTCGGGTACGGTCTGGGCTTTGGCCGCCGGGGCAGCACCGGGCACAGCCGTCCCCAACGAGAGCAATACCAGGACCAAAATGGTCAGAAGGACGGGAATCTTTAAGCGTGTACGCATGATCGGACTGGGTCTCCTCATTGACATGGATTGGATTGCGCGCCGAAACCTCGGCGCGGCAAAACGAGATTATAGCATGAGACAGGGGATGGGAGAAGATAGAGGTGGCCGCGAGATCGGCTCTACCACGGCCACGGGGCTAAGGCTGTAGCAATACCTTGATCGCGTCCGGCCGACGCGCGTGCTCCATAGCCTCCAGAGCTGCGGAAAGAGGATATGTTGCGCTGATGAGCGGCCGAGGGTCGATCTGTGTTTGCTCCAGCGCAGTCAGTGCGCGGGGGAAGGGGCCGCAACGCGAGCCGATGAGTCGTATTTCGTTTACCACCAGGGGAGCAAGATCCAGGGAAGCAGGATGGGCGGCCGTTGTTTTGAGGATGATGGCGCCGCGAGGACGTACATGGCCGAGAAGCGTGGCCAGCGTCTCGGGACGCCCGCTGGCGTCGACGGCGATGTCGTACTCTGCCGAGGTGTCGATCTGTCGAGTGGTCGCGATGCCACACGATCGCGCCAGGGCCAGTTTGGAAGGATGACGCCCGAGGAGCAGCGGTCGATACCCCTCGGCCTGAAAGACACGTGCCAGCAACTGGCCCAGCCTGCCATCTCCGACGATCAGGATACGCAACGTTGCGGGCGGGCGCTGGCGCAGGTCGTCTGGCATGTCGCGCAGCGCTGCGTATGCTGCTGCCAACGGTTCCGTGAAAACGGCGGACGTGTCGGGCACGGTCGGGGGCGGGCGGTGGAGCAGGCTCAGCGGGCTGACCAGGTATTCTGCGAAGGCTCCGTCCCAATCCTTGATGCCGAGTACCCGCCGCTCCCTGCAGTGAGTAACCAGGCCCTGGGTACAGCGGTCACATTGTCCGCATGCGGTATTGATCTCGCCGACAACGCGCCGGCCCACCCACTCCTCGTTTCCCGGTGCTTCCACCACCTCTCCCACATACTCATGCCCCGGCACCCCGTTGTATCCGCCCTTGTAGCCCTCGACCAGGGCCAGATCGGTGCCGCAGATGCCCGCCAGGCGCACGCGTATCAGTGCCTCGTCCTGACGCGGTATCGGTCTGGGGTAGCTTGTCTCCAGTCTGAGATGACCGTTTTGCAGGAGAAGGGCCAGCATGGGGAAAGTCGCAGCAAAGAAAAACCGGGCACGCGCCCGGTTCCTGTGTCTGAGTAAACGCGTTTAGGCCGCAGCCGGCTGTCTGGTACGCCCCCGGCCGAAGATGCCGAAGATGCCCTCGCCTTTCTGCCACGACACCAGTAAGGGCGTGGCGATGAAGATAGAGGAGTAGGTGCCGCTGAGCAGCCCGATGAGCAGGGTGGCGAAAAATTCGCGGATGGTGGGACCGCCGAAGATCAGCAACGCAATCATGACAAACATGGCATTGATCTGGGTGGCGATGGAGCGCTGCATCGTCTCCAGCAGTGATCGGTTGGCGATGGTCTCGAAGTCTTCGCCACGACGGCGGCGGCTGTTCTCGCGAATGCGGTCGAAAACGACGATGGTATCCTGCACCGAGAAGCCGATGACCGTCAGCAAGGCCGTGAGGAAGAGGGCATCCACCTCCCAACCGGCGAAAATGCCCATGATGGAGAAGACCCCCACGGTCACCAGCACATCGTGAAGCATAGCGATGATGGCTGCCGCACCGAAACGGAAGGGATAGGTGACCTGCCGGAAGGCCCAGGTGATGAAGCCCAGGATGACGAGGGAGGCCATGACCACGGCGATAAATGCCGTGCGCGTCACCTCCCGGCCGACGGTAGGCCCGACCGCGCGGAATTGACGTTCTTCGGGGGTTCCGAACTTGTCGGTCAAGGCCGCGAGGATCTCCTGTTTTTGTTCAGGGCTGATGGGCGTGGTACGGATGACGAAGGTGCGATCGTCGCCGATGGTGTTCACGTTCACATCCGAGAGCCCCAGATCGTTGAGGGTCGTCGTGATCTCGCCCGGGGGAATCGCCTGGTCGAAGCGCAGCTCCCACAGGGTGCCGCCGGTGAAGTCGATGGATAGACGTACCGGGGAACCAATGGTGATGATGGCGTAGATCATGGCCAGCAGGCCGGGTAGAATGACCAGGCTTGAGAAGATGTAGTACCAGCGTCGGTGTTGAACGATTTCGTACATGACTCGATATAAGGTAGAAGTGAGGGATGAGGAAAGGGCGAACTCAGCGGGCCTGCACCGAGACCCGAGCCGCCTGGCTCATGTCACGCTGCAGGCGGCTGACGCCGAAGAGGCGCAGATGCGGGCTCAGAGCCCGGCCAAAGTGGCCTACTACAAAGCGCATGAGGGTGCGGGTGACCAATACGGCCGTGAACATGGAGATGAGCACACCGATGAGCAGCGTGACCGCGAAACCCTGAACCATAGAGGCACCGAAGTTAGACCCAAAATACATCAGGATGAAAGCGGTGAGAATGGTCGACAGGTTGGAATCCAGAATAGAGGTCCAGGCACGAGAGAATCCTGCCTCGATGGCATTGGTCAGGGAGCGCCCGGCGCGCAGTTCCTCCCGCATGCGTTCGAAGATGAGGATGTTGGCATCGACTGCCATGCCTGTTGTTAGCAGGAAACCGGCGATGCCGGGAAGGGTGAGCGTGACGGGGATGAGCTTGTAGACGGCCAGGTTGAGAGCGACGAAACTGAGCAAAGCCAGGTCGGCCAGGAAGCCGGGCAGGCGGTAGTAGATGAGCATGAAGAGCAGAACCACGATGACACCGATGATCCCGGCCTTGATGCTGGAATCCACGGAATCCTGCCCCAGGGAAGGCCCCACCGTGCGTACATCGGCAACCTTTAGGGGCACGGGCAGTGCGCCGTACTGCATTTGGATGGCCAGATTGCGGGCCTCTTCCAGGGTGAAGTCGCCCTCGATGATGCCCCGGTCGCTGATGACGGCATTGATCACAGGCGCCGAGAGGATAGTTTTATCCATTACGATGGCCAGCCGGTCGCCGACGTGGGCGCGAGTGTGTTCTTCGAAGATCTTGGCTCCCTCGGGCTTGAATTCAAAGGCGATGATGGGCTTCTGGGTTTGCGAACTGAGGGTGACGTCGGCCGAGCGAAGATAGTCCCCGGTCAGGACGGTGGGGTAGACAACCGTGTCGGTGGTCACCTCGCCCGCGGAAAGGGAGGTCACGATGGTATCGCCGGCCCCGAGGGTCGGCGGCGCCGTAGATAGATCGACGAATTCCAGCTGACCTGTGCCGCGCAGGGTCTCGATAGCCTGGTCGGGATTATCCACACCCGGTAGGGCCACGATGATGCGCTCGCCGCTGGTCTGTACCAGGGGTTCGGTGACACCCAGCCCGTTGACACGACGTTCGATGATCACCTTTGCCTTGTCGATGTCTTCGGGCGTGAAGGTGCGGTCGCCACTGACGTCCGGCTCGAGCTGTACTTGCGTCCCCCCTTGCAGGTCGAGGCCCAGCTTTAGCTCCAACGCCTTTTCGGGGTTCTGGTGGCGGGCGATGGTGGACTTCAGCCAGTCGACATGTTGGATGGGGAGGGCAATATAAGTTGCCAGGGCAATCAGAAGGATGATGAGTACGAGAATGATGTTGTTCCGTGTCTGCATGAAACTGCCTCAAGAAGACCAAACAGACCTTGCACACCCGCGAGGATGAGGATCTGTTCTGTGTTGTGGTGAACCAACCGAGTATAGCCCTGGGCCGCGCGCTGTGTCAAATCGAAGCCGGCTTCGGGGTGTGTTTCAAAACGAGGGGGACAGTCGGTGCGCCGGGCTGGTAAGAGTCTCCCCTGCAAGGGGGTGCGGGAGAGCGCCCCCGCATCTGCGGCCTCGGCCACCGAAACGGGCGGCCGGGGTTTCAGCTTCTCGGGCAGCGCTGCATGTGGGACAGGCTTTCCAGCCTGTCGCCGCAACGCGGCGATACAGCACCGCCCGGCAAGCCGAAGCAGTGCGTGGTTGTCCGGTTGGCTGTGGCCGCGCTTACGGGCCAATCACGGATTCGTCTGTACCTGCGGCCACACCCAACCGCCGATCGTCGCCTCGGTTTACCGGGCGGTGTTGCTGCGGCCTGGCGCGGGTAGAAGGCGGTTCCGAAGGCTCCGGGTTACTGCGCCTCCATCGCCTTTGCCACGGCCGCGGCACGAGAGTTGACTTCCAGCTTGGTGTAAATAGCCTTGAGATGACGTTTGACCGTATTGGGGGAGATGACCAGTTCCCGAGCAATTTCCTTGTTGCTCATACCCCGCACAAGACAGTCGAGCACCTGCCGTTCGCGGTCGGTCAGCAGTGCCAGCGCCCCGGCTGCGGGCCGGGAGGCCAGGGCTGCCCGCACCACCTGGCGGAAAGTACCGCGGTCGAAGGCCTGTTTTTCCAGAAAGGCAAAAGCTTCGAACTCCCGGTAGACCCGTTCGGTATCGTCAGGTGTGGCCATGCCACTGACCACCAATGTCGGGATTCCCGCATCGCGGCCGAAGGCGAGTAGACGCATACCGTCGCTGTTGTCGCCGGGTGCCAGCGAACTGGCCAGCGACAGATCGACCACCAGTAAATCGTAGGGCTGCCGTTGCAGATGTCCCAATGCCTCGCCGTAGCTACGGGCTACCGTCGTCCGATGTCCTTCGTCGCTCAGCAATTCCGTCAGAATACCGGCCCAGCCGGCATCGTCTTCCACCACCAACACATGCGCGCCTTCTGTGGCCGGACCGGCGGCAGACGTTTCGGCTTTCGCCGTACTCGGTAGGGCAGCGGCAGCGTCCTCCTTCTCAAGCAAAGGTTCGGCCAGGATTTCTCGGATGAGCTCGCGGAATTGGGCGCGACGAAAGAGCTCTTTGCGCAGGCAGGTGTAGGCGTTCAGTTCCCGCAAGGCGCGAACCGCAATCTCGACCGTAGCGAAACCGGTGAGCAGCACGGGGATACAGCCGGGATCGTGTCGCCCAATAGCTTCCAGTACCAGCAGGCCGTCCTGATTGTGGGGATTGCGGCCGCTCAACGACAGGTCAACGACCGCCACGCGGTGCGGCGCAGCCTTGATTGCCGTCAGTGCGGTTTCGTAGGTGTCGGCCAAGTCTACCGTCAGTCCGGCGTCGCCCAGCAATTCGGCCAGGATCTGTTGCCAGGACCTGTCATCTTCGACCACGAGAGCGCGGGGGCGGCGTTGCATCGTCATGGCTCCGTCTGGCTCAGAGGCAAGGTGAGGATGAATGTCGTCCCGTGCCGGCCATCGCTTTGCACCGAAATCCCGCCACCGAACCGGGCCATGATGGTGCGAACCCACCACAGACCAAAGCCCAGCTTGCCCGACGCACGCTTGGCGCCCGAATAGTTGAAATCGAAAATGCGGTCTTGTAGTTCGGGCGGGATGCCTGGCCCCGTGTCCGAGACGCGGATCTCCAGCCGATGCCCGAGTGGCTCGGCCCGGATGGTGATGGTGCCCTCTCCCTGCATGGCTGTGATGGCATTCTCCAGCAGATTGACGAACACCAGTACCAGGCGTTCGCGTCCGGCCGTAACCGGGGGCAGATCCACCAGGTTGTCCGTCTCGATACGGATCCCCTGCGGTACATCCAGGGTATCCAGCGCCTGCCGGACTACGGCAGCGACATCTACCGGGGCAAGATGAAAAGGACGCAGATAGGAGAGGCTGTCGCGCAGGGTTTCCATGGCTTCCACGGCGCTGCGCTCGATTTCGGCCAGATTCCGGGCCAGATAGGGGTCGGCAGCCAGCACCGCTGCGCTCTTGTCCTGGATACCTTCCACCCGCACGGGGATGGTTCCGATCTTGTTGTTAAGCCGGTGCAGCAGATTGGCAGCGATATCGCCCATGGCCGCGAAGGTTTCGGCTGCAGCCTGTTGTTCCTGCGCCTGCAGCAGAGCCTCTTTGCGCCGGGCATTCTGCACGGCCAGCGCGGCATGGTGGGCCAACGCCGTGAGCACTTTCTTGTCCCAATCGGTGGCGGCAAAGGCCGAGTCGTCATTGGTAGTGTTGTAGACGCTGAGGGCACCCACAGGTGTGCTGGTCTCATCTGCTGCCAGGGGAGCGATGAGGGCCTGGGTCCAGCCCTGGGTACGGGCAAGCTCCCCGTGCCGGAAACGCGGATCCGAACGCAGGTCCTCGGCGGTGACCAGGCGGCGTTGCAACACAGCTTCCCCTGTCAGACTGGCATGCAGGGGGATGCGCTGGCCGCGGCGAAAGCCGCCATTGCTGCTGCGCAAGATCAGTTCCTCCCCTTCCACCGTCCAGAGAGCCGAGACCGGCGCGTTGAGCAGGTCGCAGGTCAGGGTCACCAGATGGTCGAAGAATTCCTGGTCCGAAGCCGTGAGCAGCCGTTCGGAGAGTTCGAGCAGTGCATCCAGAAGCCGGATCTCCTGCAGGGCGATAACCGCCTGAGTGGCGAGCGATTGCAGGAGCAGGCTGTCGTCCTCGCTAAAGGCCCCAATCTCGGGACTCTCGAGATTGATGACACCTTCCAGGCGACCACCTGCGCCCAACAAAGGCACGGCCAGCTCGGAACGCATTTCCATCTCGTGGTCGAGCGGATAGTAGATGCGAGCCCAGGGGCCGCTGTGGACATCGGCAATGCAGAGCGGCTGGCGATACTTCGCCACCCAGCCGGTGATGCTGGTGGTGTTGATAGGCAGGGCTTCGACCGCGGGCCGGCCCAGGTCATCGCCGGCGATGGCTCGCGTGACCAGTACATCGGCGTTGCGTTCCTTCAGCCGCAGAATGCCGTAGCGTGCCCCCGTGACCTCTAACGCCATTTGCAGAATCGCTTCCAGGGTTTCCTGTAAACCCAGGCGTGATGAGATCAGGAAGTCTGCCTGTCTCAGTCTTTTCAGCTCCTCTTCCTTGCGTTCCAGATAGCGACGCACCTCGTTCATCTGACGGGCCTGGTTGATGGCCATGGCTGCCAGGTTGACGAAGTTGTCCAGCATGAGCAGTTCGGTGGGGGTGAAGGGCCGTTGGGTGGGCAGATAGACGTAGAGCACACCCACCGGCTGCTCGGAGACGATGAGAGGATAGCAGGCCACCACCCGCGCGCCCTGCTGCGACTTGACCTGGTGCAACGAGATGTCGGTATCTTCGTAAGAAAGGATGCGCCGCTTCTGGCGGATGGCGCGCATGCCCATACCTTCGGCTCGCGGCTCATCGCCGGGCATAGGCGTTGCCAGTTCGCCGACGGCCACGCGCGAGGATGCATCGAAAGCCCCGCGTTCACCATCGTAGGTGTAGATGACCGCGGAAGAGCCCGGCACCACCTCGGTGGCGTTTTCCACGATTAGACGCAGGGTGGTCTCGACGGTCGCTTCGTCGCCCAGCGCATTGATGGCGGCACCGATGCGGTTGAGACGCCGCAGGACATCTTCCAGAGAAAGAGCAGGAGTTGCGTTCATGGCCTGGAAAAAAGGTCGGCACAGAAAGCCGACGGTTGTCTCCTATTATATCAAGCTCTGGTGAGAGAGGCAGACACGGGTGCGATCACAAAAGCCTCGCGGCAGCGTTTTCGCCACGCGAGGCTTTTGGAATGCTACCGGGACGTTCCGGCGGGGCCCGGCACAGGCTCTGAGAGAAGGCGCCGGTGCAAAAGATCAGACGTTGTAGTAGAGCAGGAATTCGTAAGGATGCGGCCGCAGGCTCACCGGGCCGACCTCTTCCACACGCTTGTATTCGATGAAGGCTTCGAGGATGTCCTCGGTGAAGACCCCACCCTCCAGGAGGAAGTCATGGTCCGCCTCCAGGGCGTCCAGAGCTTCGTTGAGTTTGGCGACGGTCATCTCCACCTTGCCGATGTTCTCTTCCTCGAAGAGATCCACCTCGGCCGGTTCACCGGGATCGATCTGGTTCTTGATGCCGTCGAGCCCGGCCATGAGCATGGCAGCGAAAGCCAGGTAGGGGTTGGCGGTGGGGTCAGGACAGCGGAACTCGACGCGTTTGGCCTTGGGCGAGTTGCTGTACATGGGAATGCGGCAGGCCGCCGAACGGTTGCGGGCCGAGTAGGCGATGACCACCGGGGCTTCGTAGCCGGGCACCAGACGGCGGTAGGAATTGGTGGTGGGGGCTACCAGCGCCAGCAAAGCGTTGATGTGTTTGAGCAACCCGCCGATATACCATAGCGCCATCCGACTCAGACCGGCGTAGCCATCACCTGCAAAGAGGGGCTGGCCGTCCTTCCACAAGCTCTGATGCGTGTGCATGCCCGAGCCGTTGTCGGCATAGATGGGTTTGGGCATGAAGGTGACGGTCTTGCCGTGCGCCTTGGCGACGTTCTTGACCACGTACTTGTAGAGCTGCATGTTGTCGGCCATCTTCACCAGGGGCGCATACTTGAGATCGATTTCGCACTGACCGGCGGTGCCGACCTCATGATGGTGGATTTCCACCTCGACGCCCGCTTCGATCAGGGTTCGGGCCATCTTGGAGCGCAGGTCCTGGAGCGTATCCAGGGGTGGGACGGGGAAGTAGCCCCGTTTGTGAGGGATGGAGTGGCCGAACCCAAAGATGCCGTTGTTCCAGGGTCCCTCGATACTGTCGATCTGATAGGCCGAGGAGTACTCGCCGGCCGAATACATGATCTGGTCGAAGACGAAGAATTCGGCTTCGGGACCAAAATAGGCGGTATCGGCAATACCGGTAGAGCGGAGATACTCCACGGCCTTGCGGGCGACATAGCGGGGATCACGGGTGTAGGGCTTGCGCGTGATGGGATCGTACACGTCGCAGGTGAGGCTCAGCGTGGGTACTTCGAAAATAGGGTCCACGATAGCCGTCGTGGGATCGGCGATCAGGATCATGTCGCTGGCTTCGATACTCTGGAACCCGCGGATGGAAGAGCCGTCGAAGCCCATCCCTTCTTCGAACGCTGCCTCGGGCGAGAACTCTTCGACGGGCATGGAGAAGTGCTGCCACTGGCCGAATACATCGGTGAACTTCACATCTACGATTTGCAGCCCGTTCTCCTTGATCATTTTCATGACATCTTCAGGTGTGGTCATTTCTGGGTGACTCCTTTTGCAGAGAATTACCTGGGATAGGATAAGGGATAGAGACGGATGGTACCCGTTTGGGTAAACTATTCGTAGTCTACCGCCGAAAGAGAAGGGTGAATATGACCCAAATGGATCATATTCACCCCCGCTGCGACCACGTCTCTCGGCAGAACGGGTCTTGTGAGCCCCACAGGACAGCGCTCAGACGACGAGTTCGACGGCCGCGGGGTCGGAGATTTTGCCGCGGCGCACCAGGTCGAAAGCCATGCGCTCGCGCAGGTCGGCGGGGTCCGCGCCGAAGTAGAGATTGTAGCGGTCTTCGCTACGGCGATGTTCCAGCGTCGCGTACATCTTGCCGTTCTTGTATACGGCCAGCGTTTCGAGTGCCTGCTCGGGCAGGGTGCGGAACGTTAGGCGATAGGGTTGGGGCACGAGTTCCTCCAGTACCCGGCCGGCCATGTCCGGGAAGAGGCGGTCGGGACGCAAATCGAGGGGATCATGCAGGCGGCCGTCGTCGATAAGGGCCTGGGCTACGAGCTCGTGCAAGGCGAGGACGCCGTGGCCGTTGTCGACCGGGGCTGCACGGCGGGCGCTGGCTGCGTAGGTATAGAACTCGCGGCCGTCGAGAGAGAGAAACACCGGTGCCCAGAATTCATCCTCGCCGGGCACGCGTTTCTTCAGGTAGAAAGAGGGCCGGATCAGACCCAGGGTATTGGTATCGACGCCGCGCACGTGCAGTTTCTCCTCCCGCTGGCCGCTGCCCAGCACGGCCACACCGTGGAGGTAGTCGCCGAGATACTGCCGTACATTCGCCAGCTCAACATGGCGGAATACCGGGCCGCCCGGCGTCGTGGCGAAGACTTCATCGCCGACGGTGTAGACCGGGAAGATCTGCCTGGAGGGAGCGGCGATGAAGACATAGGTAGGCAGCCGGGCCATGTTGATCAGACCGTCCAGCAACCGCGCCGCAGGGGGCAGGAGGGCTTCGGCTTCCCTGGCTTCCAGGCGCATGCCGCAGATCTCGATGGCCAGCAGAGAGGCATTGTCCGAATCGGATTCTCGATAGACCGGTACCAGGAAGCGGTTGTGGGGAAGAATGACCTCATCGACCAGGGAAACGGCGAGGATGTAGGGAATGGTGGCCTGTTCCTCTTCGGCGTTGAGAAAAAGGGAAAGTTTCATGGCGTCTCCTTCGGGCAGAAGTGAAGGTGTGGTCCGTGAAAAGGGGGCGCGGACCACGTGGCGTCTCGCTCTGCCGCTGCCGCCTAGATGGTGGTGTTGGGAGCGAGACGCGTAGCGGGTTTGGCGCTGACCGTAGAGCCGAACTCGGGGTAGCTGGTGGTACCGTGCTCGGAGATGTCCAGACCCTCCAGCTCTTCTTGCGGACTGATGCGGATGCCGAAGGTGAGATCACAGACCTTGAAGAGGAGAAAAGCGAGACCGAAAGCCCAGAGGCCGATGACACCCGTACCCAGGGCCTGCACGCCCAACTGGGCAAACCCACCGCCATAGAAGAGCCCGGCCACATCGCCCATGGCCGTGAGCTGGCCCGCCGCGGGCGAAGCAAACAGGCCCACGGCCAGGGTTCCCCACACGCCGTTGAAGCCGTGGACCGCCACCGCGCCCACGGGATCATCCACTTTGAGCACCCGCTCGACGAAGTCCAGCGCGAAGACCAACACCCCACCGGCAATCAGCCCGATGAGCAGCGCGCCTGTGGGGGTGACGCTGGCCGTGCCCGCGGTGATGGCCACCAGCCCGCCCAGGGCACCGTTCAGGGCCATTTCGGTGGAGGGGCGTCCGGTCTTGAACCAGTTGATGAGCAGAGCGGAGACCGCGGCCGCCGCCGCGGCCAGATTCGTGGTGACGGCGATGTAGCTGATACCGGGGTTCTGTCCGCTGACGGTGCTGCCGGGGTTGAAGCCAAACCAACCGAACCAGAGGATAAACACGCCCAGGGCGGCCAGAGTCAGGCTGTGGCCCGGAATCACGTTGCTGCTGCCATCCTTGTTGAACTTGCCGATGCGGGGCCCCAGCACAATCGCACCTGCCAGCCCGGCCCAGCCGCCAACACTGTGCACCACCGTAGAACCGGCGAAGTCGATGAAGCCCAGTTGCGATAGCCAGCCGCCTCCCCACACCCAGTGGCCGGAAACGGGATACACAAACGCGGATATCACCACGCTGTAGACCAGGTAGGCGGAAAATTTCAGGCGTTCGGCCACTGCACCCGAGACAATGGTAGCCGCAGCCGCGGCAAACATAAGCTGGAAGAGGAAGAAGGCCCACTGCATGCTGCTATCGGGCCCAAAACCCACCGTGCTCAGGAAAAAACCGTCCCGCCCGATCAAACCCAGGGTGTCGGTTCCGAACATGAGAGCGAAGCCGACGGCAAAGAAGAGCAGGGAGCCGACGGCAAAGTCCATGAGATTTTTCATTAACAGGTTGGCTGCGTTCTTGGCCCGGCTGAAACCGCTTTCTACCATGGCAAAACCGGCCTGCATGAAGAAGACCAGGAACGCCGCCACCAAGACCCAGATGACGTCGATATTGGTCGCCAGGTCCACAGGATCGGGGTCCTGCGCGGCGAACGCGGTCTGGGCAAAGGCAAGGGTGCCAACCGCAACCAATGACAGGATCCACAGGCGTCTACGGGTGTTCGAGATCATGACTGCCTCCAATTGAGAAGATATGAATGCCCGCGTTGTGAGCGTATGCAGTCAATCTACCCGAAACGGAGCGCGATTTGTATTACCCGAAGGGATCAACTTTTCGTCAACCCAAGACCAACCCTCACCCACTCCTCTTCATTCCCCGGCTGTCGCTTCCCCGCGATACAAATCGTGGCCGAGGATGTACTGCCGGACTGCCTCGGGGACGAGATAGCGAATGCTGCTTCCGTGCTGTACCTTGCGACGCAGATTGTTGGACGAGATGCTCACACCCGGCATGGGCAGCAGCGTCACCTCGTGAATAATGCCGGGCAACGCTTTCTCCAGCGGTGTCCAGTCGATCACGTAGCCGGGCCGCGTGGCTGCGGCCAGCCTGGCCAGATTGCGGATGCGCTCCGGCTCGTGCCAGTTGGGGAAGTCGATGAGAGAGTCCAGCCCCATCAGGAACCACAACTCCACCTCCGGTTCCACTCGCTCGCGCATGAGAGCCACCATATCGGCAGTGTAGTGGGGGCCGGGGCGCTCCAGATCGATGAGGGAGATGTAGAAGCCGGGGTTGTCTTTCAGAGCGAGCTTGAGCATGGCCAGGCGGTCCTCGGCGCGGGCAATGACCTGCCCGTGTTTGTGGGGCGGGTCGGCCGCGGGAACAAAGTAGACTTTGTCCAGCCGCAACGTGTCGCGCGCGGTCTCGGCCAGAATCAAGTGCCCCATGTGTACAGGGTCAAAGGTACCGCCGAGAATGCCGTATCGAAGCATGACTTTTGTGCTCGCTTGGGGTGAGAGAAGGAGAATCCGGAGGCCGGACCCGCTACCTACTCGATGACGTAATCGTTGCTCCAGGTCAGGTCGTAGTCGCCGATGAATACCGTGTCTCCTTCCTGAATGCCGGCTTCCTCCAAGGCACGGGTGATGCCCATGGCTTCCAGGATGCGCTGAAAACGCAGCACGGCTTCGTAGTAATCCCAGTTGGTCATGGCCACCGCGCGCTCGATGCGCTTGCCTCGCACGATCCACCCTTCCGGCTTGCGCTCGATGGTGAAGGCATTCTCGTCTTCCGGTGTGTAGATGACGGGCGCTTCGCTACGTTGGGGCCGGGGTATAACCTGGAGCCGGGCCGCAACGCGCTGCATCAACTGCTCCACGTTCTCACCGGTGGCTGCGCTGACGGGCAGGGCGCCGACACCCAGGGCAGCCAGCGCTTCTTTCACCTCGGGCCAGCGCTCGCGCACCTCCGGCAGGTCCATCTTGTTGAAGACGACGATCTGCTCCTTGTCCGCCAGATAGGGATTGAAGAGCTCCAGTTCCTGGTTGATGGCGTGGTAGTCGCCCACGGGGTCGGGGCTGAGGCCGTTGAGCATGTGTACCAGCAGGCGTGTGCGCTCGATATGTCGCAGGAAAGTGAGCCCCAGACCCGCTCCGCTGTGGGCGCCTTCGATAAGACCGGGGATATCGGCCAGAACGATGTCCTGATAGTCTACCACGGCCACGCCCAGGTTAGGGACGAGGGTGGTGAAGGGATAGTCGGCGATCTTGGGCCTGGCGCGGGTGACCACCGAGAGCAGTGTGCTCTTGCCGGCATTGGGCACGCCGATGATGCCCACGTCGGCGATGAGCTTCAGCTCGAGACGCAGCCAGCGTTCCTCGCCCGGCTCCCCCTTTTCGGCCAGGCGCGGTGCCTGATTGGTGGAGGAGCGAAAGGCGGCATTGCCCCGGCCGCCGCGCCCTCCGCGTGCCACCAACAGCCTCTCGCCCGGTTCCAGGAGTTCGCCCAGAAAAGCGCCGGTCTCGGCATCGTACACCACCGTGCCGGGGGCAACAGGCACTTCGATATCCTCACCCCTGGCGCCCTGCTTGTTGCTGCCCCCACCGTGCCCACCGCGCCCCGCCTTGAAGTGCACCTTCTTGGTGAAGTGGTAGAGGGTGTTGTGCTGCGGGCTGGCCACAAGATACACGTCTCCACCCCTGCCGCCGTTGCCGCCCGCGGGGCCACCACGCGGCACGTACTTCTCGCGGCGAAAGGCGACGACGCCGTTGCCGCCGTCGCCGCCTTTGACATAGATCTTGACTTCGTCTGCAAACATGGGTGGGGCGCGCTAGCCGGTCGGGTTCAGTCGCCTGCCAGGGCCGCGACCTGCCGGATGAAGTTGAGACTGAGCTCTTTGATCTCGCTCAGCACCGAGTAAATGTCGGGATCGAGGAAGATGGACAGCTGGTCCACGCCTTCGTCCGCCCAGAGTTCCTCCAGGCGGGCGTGGACCTGCCGGGCCTGCTGGGCCAATTCGCGTACTTCTGGAGAGAGAGGTTGGTTCATCGAAAAGCTTGAATCCGTCGAAGATATCGGGCATACACCGTTGCATTATACGGTCTCCGCGCGAGGAGGAGAAATCCCGAGGAGTTGGTCGGCGCGTTTCATCTTGGGGGCTGTTGGGCCGCTTACCATCAGCCCCCACGTACCACGCCCGCGAGGGAGAGGGGTCGCGTGGCCGTCGCCAACCGGAGCGACCGGTACTGACCGGCGGCGGCAACAGGCCGCGGGCAGGCGGTCCCGCCTGGCGAGCCCAAGGGGGCAGGCCCTCTCGTGTCTTGCCCCTCAGGGGACCAGCACGGCGTCCCCTTTGAAGCGGCTCTCTTTCATGGCCAGCAACACCTCGTTGGCCTGCTCCAGGGGAAAAACGGTGACGTCGGTACGAATCGGAATCTCCGCTGCCAGCTCCAACAGCTCACGAGCATCTTGGCGGGTGCTGTTGGCCACGCTACGCACCGTGCGCTCGCGATAGAGCAGGCTGTAGGGCATCTCGGGAATGGACGACATATGTATGCCTGCCAGCGCGATGGTGCCGCCGGGCTTCAGCACCCGCAGGGCGGTTGGCACGAGTTCACCGGCCGGCGCGAAAATGATGGCCGCATCCAGTCCTTCCGGCGGCGTATCGGCCGGCCCGCCTACCCAGGCTGCACCCAACTCTCGCGCATGCTCCTGGTGGCCTGCGCTACGGGTGAACACAAACACGCGGCAATTCCAGTGCCGAGCTACCTGAATCGTGATATGTGCCGAGTTGCCGAATCCGTAAAGCCCCAACACCTGCCCCGGCTTCACTTCCGAAAGCTTCAAGGCCCGATAGCCGATCACGCCTCCACACAGCAGAGGCGTGACCTGTTCGTCGGGCAACGAGACGGGGATGGCATAGGCGAAAGCCGCGTCGACAACCATGTATTCGGCGTAACCGCCGTCCACGCTGTAGCCGGTGAACAGGGCCCGCTCGCACAGGTTCTCGCGCCCGCTGCGACAGTAATCGCATTCCCCGCAGGTGCGGTAAAGCCACACCACCCCCAGGCGCTGGCCCGGCTCGAACTCCGTCACCCCCTCGCCCAGTGCGTCAACCTCTCCCACAACTTGATGACCGGGCACCACCGGCAATCTGGGTAAAGGCAAATCTCCCTCCACCGTGTGCAGGTCGGTGTGGCATACGCCGCAGGCTTTGACCCGTAGTCGCACCTGGCCGGGACCAAGTGTGGGGATGGGCAAATCGGCCGGTTGTAGGGGCCGGTTCTCGATCGGGGCCGGATGGCGCAAGATCTGAGCACGCATTGCGTTACCTCCAGGATGAAACCGTTTCGCTAACCGCAAGAGCTGTGGCCGCATAGGTCAATTGTAAGCAAAGGGCGAGCGCTCCACAAGCTCCTCACGCGAAGAGGGCCACCGCCAGGCGATGACCTCCTTCGAAAAGTGCGTTGCCGGCAAAGGTTTGCGCGGTCGATGTCAGACGAGGCACCTGCGTTCGTACAGCGGGAAGCGTTGGAACTTCATGCGTCGCGTTCCACTCGTCATGTCCTTGGCTTCCTGCGCGGGCGGAGCTGCAGGCTTCTCATCCCTATTTACGGGCAACTGCCCGTGATACCTGCTTCGAGCATCCATATCGACTCACGGTCGATCTAGCGCGGGATGCCTCACAAGCCGCCCGTGGAACAGGTACTGCCTGTCGTGCCGGAGGCGTAGGCAGAACTGCCGCCCTTGACATGACTGGCAAAAGTGGAGACTTGCCGCTCCACGTCGGCGCTACCGCATTCCGGACATTTGACCGCCTCGACAGCGCTGAAGCTACGCACGAATTTCTCAAAGGGCGTGGCACAGTTTTGACAGGCGAATTCGTAGATGGGCATTCATGTCCTCCTTCAGTTTCCGGGGTAGTCCGATCATGTTGGATGCAGGGTGGCTGATGCGGGTTACACTTCCCGCGGCGGATTCGGTGTCGGATGTCGGCGGGGCTGCCGGACGCAGGACGGGCGACTGCCATGGTATCGCCCACATCGCCGGAGGACAGAGCCGACTGCGGCGCTATTTCAATAGCACATCGGCCGGCATGCCGGGCTTTAGCACACCGTCGGGGTTGGCGATGCGTAGCTTGACCAGAAACACCATGTCCCCCCGATCGTCCGGGTTGAGCACGTTAGAGGGGCGGAATTGCGCTTCCGGGGCGATGTAGAACACGGTTCCCCGGAAAGACCGCTCGGGCAGCGCCTCGATAATCACCGGCAATTCGTCGCCAAGCCGAATGCGGGGCAGGTCCTGCAGCGCCACGTACACCTGCACTTCCATGGTTTCCAGGTTGGCGATATCAAACAGAGGCAAGCCGGGCCGTACCGTTTCGCCCGGCTCGACCATGCGGGCAAGGATCCGGCCGGACATGGGTGCCCGTACGGTGAGATGTTCCAGTTGCCAGCGTGTCAGGTCGAGCGCGGCTTCTGCCTTGAGAACCTGGGCATCGGCCACGGCGATAGTTTCCTTCGAGGGGGGAGCCGCGGCAACGTCACGTTCGGCTCTGGCCACGGCCAGCGCGGCCTCTGCCAGGCGTACTTCGTACTCGGCCTGGTGCACCCTGGCCAGGTCCGCCAGGGGATTGCGGCGCATCCTGCGCAACAGGGTCAGGCTGCGTTTCAGGCCCGCCAGATTGGCCTTGGCCGCTTCCACTTCGGCTTGCGCAGCCGCTTTCTGGCGCTCATACATGGCCTGCTGGAACTGACCTTCGCGCGACCCATCTCCACGCACGCTTTCCAGCAGGATGTCGGCCTGTTTGACGCCGGCCTCGGCCCGGCTGACCGCAGCCTCGGCTGCCGGGATCAGCGCTTCGATCTGGTGGATCTGGGCCGTGAGCGCCTGCTGTTCTTTCAATGTCTTGCGGGCATCTTCCAGACTGCGCTGTGCGTTCTGGAGGCGGGTTTCGGCGGCGGCTACAGCGCTATCGGCTACCGCGATCTGGGTGGGTGAGGGGGGCTCGGCTGCGGCCTGCCGCGCGGCACGTGCCGTCTGCACGGCTTCTTCCGCCGCGGCCACCTCCCCGGCGATGATGGTGGGGTCCAATTCCAGCAGAGGGGTACCGGCCTCGACGTATTGTCCTTCCTCTACCAGGATACTCGAGACCCGGCCCTCGATTTCGCTCATGGCGAAGCTTTCCGGCGCTTCCAGGGTGCCGTATAGGCGCACGCTGTTGTCGGGCCGCACGGCCGCGCGCCGGACCAGGGCCAGGGCTCGGTTCAGCGGTTCGGGTGGCAGGGCATACGCGGCCCACAGTTCTGTCACTTGCCGGGGCACCAGTATCAGCGCCCCGACGGCGAGGATCACCAGGGCCAGGAGGAGGACGATGAGAGACGAAAGGAGTTTGCTCATGGGTTTCTCGGCAATGTTTGCGAATCACACGGGCTGCAGTGGCTCGCGGCAGCAGATAGGTCGGAGTCGGTCAGGCGACTCAATCCTCCAGGATAACGTCTGCCGGCATGCCCGGCCGCAGCGCCGGGTCGGGGTTGTCGATGCGCAGGCGCACGGCGTAGACCATGGCTTCACGTTCGGCCACATTCTGCGCCTGACGCAGGGTGTATTCGGGTTCATCATTGATATGCAGGACCACGGCCTCAAACTCGCGTCCGGGCGCGGTATCCACCCGGATGGGGTAGCTCTGGCCCAGGCCGATGGCGTCCAACATCGAGGCAGGTACATACACGGTGATCTCGAGATAATGGGGTGGCTGCAGGTCGAACACGGGCTCACCTGCGGCCACCACCTCGCCGGGGGCGTAGAATCGCGTGGCGATCGCACCGTCGGCCGGAGCATAGAGGCGGGTCTGCTCCAGGCGCAATCTCAGGGCCTCGACCCTGCTCTGGGCCTGCTCAACCGCGGCCTCGGCGGCGCGAAGCTGGGCGGAAGTCGGGCCGGCCTTGACGGCATCCAGCGCGGCCTGAGCCTGTACGAGGGCCGCTTTGGCTTCGTCGCGGGCGTTGGTGGCTTCGACCACACGTGCCTCGGCTTCGAGAGGGTTGGCGCGCGTGTTTTTCAGGTCCTTCAACTTGGCTGCGGCCAGTTCAACATTTGCCTCGGCGGCGTACGCGTCCTGCCAGGCTCGCCACGCGGCCTGGTTGGCCAGGTTCCATTGCTGATTGGCATAGGCCACCTTGTCGGCGGGTGCAGCCACCGTAGTCATCCCACCGCCCGGCAGGGGAACCTGAATACCCTTGCCCAGGTCCTGTGCGATGGCGCCCCACATCTGGGCATTGAGATCCGCGGCCTCGGCCTGATGGCGGGCTGCACGCGCGTGGGCCTTGGCCTCTTCCCACTCGGCCTGCGCCTGGGCGATCTCCAGATCCAGTTGCTGGGGGTTATCGCGCAGGGCAATAGCGTCGGCCAGAGCCTGTTCGGCGGCTTCCAGCGCTACTTCGGCATACTGTACGCGAGCCTCGGCCAGCTTTACATCCACCGGTCGCACTGCTGCCTGCAGTTGGGCCAGCTTGGCTTCTGCCTCGACCACATCGGCCCTGGCCGCGGCCAGTTGCAATGCCAGCAGGCTGTCGTCCAGGCGCGCCAGCAGCTGGCCGGATGTCACCGACTCGCCCTCGTCCACCAGGATTTCGGCGATGCGCCCGCCGGTTTCGAAGGCCACATCGATGTCGCCCGCTTCCAGAAAACCGGTCAGGCGCGTGGGAGCAGCACGCTGGGATGTACGCACGGGAAGTCGCGTCTGGCACCCGCCCAGAAAAAGGGCCAGAACCAGCAGCGACAGGGAAAGCATCTGTTTTCTCATTCAGCAGAACCTCCGTCCCCGGTCTGGGCCGGGGAGACATGAGATTGACGTACATTGGCGATGAACACGTCCTCGAGGGAGGGCGGGATCACGCGAATGGTTCGCGGTCCCGCTTCCGCCTGGAGTAGCAAATCTTCGATCTCCTGAGTCCGCGCGGCGAGGTTCGGTGCCGCCGCGTGCAGGCGCTCGCCGTAAAGAGCCACGTCGGCCAACCCGGCCTGGCGCAAGGCCTGCAAAGCCCGCTGAGGATGGTCGCAGATGATCTCCAGGACTTCGCCGGGCATGCGTTCCTGCTTGATTTTTGCCGGCGCGCCGTCTGCGATCAGGCGACCGCGATGGATGAACGCCAGCCGGTGGCACTGTTCGGCCTCTTCCATGTAGTGGGTGGTCACGAAGATGGTGGCTCCTCTATCGGCCAGTGTATAGAGCAGGCGCCAGAAATTGCGCCGACTGACCGGATCCACCCCCGCGGTCGGCTCATCGAGAAAGAGCAACTCGGGCTGATGGAGGATGGCGGCACCCAGCGCCAGGCGCTGTTGCCAGCCACCGGAGAGATTGGCGGTGAGCTGCGAGCGGATGGCATCCAACTCGATCAGTTCCAACACCTCCTGTTTGCGCCGGCGCAAGCGCCTGCCATGCAGACCGTATGTGCGGCCGTAGAAGGTCAGGTTTTCGTCCACGGTCAGGTCGGGATAGAGACTGAACTTCTGGCTCATGTAGCCCACGCGACGGGCAATATCCTGGGGCCTGCGGGCTACGTCGATATCCAGCACGCGCATCTCTCCCGCGGTGGGGGGCAGAATGCCCAGTAGCATGCGGATGGTGGTGGTCTTACCCGAGCCGTTGGGGCCCAGGAAACCGAAGATCTCACCACGTTGCACCTGGAAGGTAATATGATCCACGGCAGTAAAGTCGCCGAACTTCTTGGTCAGATTCTCAACGACAACAACGGCTGATGCCATAGTGATTCCTTCACGATTCCCGGCTCATGAGATGGACAAATGCTTCTTCCAGCCGCGGCGTATCGCGGCGTACCAGTTGCACGACGATGTCGCGGGCGCGCAGGAACTCTTGCAGGCGGGAGGGGTCGGCATGCTCCTCCTGCAAGAAGACGTGCACGCGGTCGCCGTAGACCTGGTGTGCCAGGTAGCCCGGAGCCTCGGGCAGCACGGCCTCGGCCTGCAGCAGGTGGGGTGTATACACGGCCAGCATCACACCGGGCGTCAGGCTGCGCAACTCGGCGGGTGCACCCTGGCGTATGATACGACCGGCATGCATGAGCCCCACCTGGTTACACCGCTCGGCTTCATCCATGTAGGGCGTGGTGACGAGGATGGTGACTCCCTCGAGATGCAGGTCGCCAAGAATGTCCCAGAACTCGCGTCGGCTTACCGGATCCACCCCGTTGGTGGGTTCATCCAACAGCAACACTTGGGGACGATGAATCAGGCAACAGGCCAGGGCCAGCTTCTTCTTCATGCCGCCGGAGAGATGAGCCGCAGCCCGTCCGGTGAACGCCTCCAACTGTGCGAAGTGCAACAGCCGTTCGATGCGTTCGCGGCGTTCGCGACCGCGCACACCGAAGATGTCCGCGAAAAAGGTCAGGTTTTCCATGACCGAAAGGTCGCCGTAAAGGCTGAAGTGCTGGGGCATGTAGCCCACCAGCCGACGCAGGCGTTCCGATTGGCGGACGACGTCGTAGCCGGCCACGGTGGCAGTGCCGCCCGTGGGCTTGAGTACGGCCGCCAGCATGCGCAAGGTGGTCGTCTTGCCGGCGCCGTCCGGCCCGATGAGACCGTAGATCTCCCCATCCTCGACGGCGAGGCTGAGATCGACCACGGCTTCGACCTGTCCGAAACGACGATGGAGGTGAGAGGCGACAATCGCAGACATGGCACTACACGGTTCGGGTCAGGCGATTCCAGGCGACGAGAAGCATGCCCGCGCCAAAGGCGACGATGGCCAGTACATGCTGCCAAATCATACTCAGGTCGGCACCCCGCAGGGCCACGGCCCGCATCACGGTCATGAAGTGTTGGAGCGCGGAGATCTCCGCCAGAGCGCGCATGATCAGGGGCATGTTCTCCAGCGGCACCAGGTAGCCGCTGATGGTGACTTCGAAAATGGCGAAGAGGAATACCAGCAGTACCGCCTGCTGCTGGCTCTGGGTCAGGACGGAAATGACCGTGCCCTGAGCCACGATGGCGGTGACAAAGATCACCGCAATGCCCAACAGCAGAGAAAAGTCCCCGCGCAAGGGAATCCCATAGCCATAGGTCTGCACGGCCATCAACAGCAGGAAGTTGAAGATCCCCAACAGTATTGCCGGCAGGGCCTTGCCCAGGATCAGCTCGAACTTGCGAATGGGGGTGATGATGAGCTGCTCCATGGTGCCCAGTTCCTTCTCGCGTACGAAACCGGTAGCCGCAATGACCAGTGCCACCTGGTAGGTGATGAAGGCCAGTGTGGAGGGGATGGCGAACCATTGATAGTTGATGGCGGGGTTGAACAGGGCACTGGTCTCGACCTGGATGCCGCCTAGCGAAGCCGAGACGCGGGTGCCAAAATGGCGTTTGACCACCTGTCCAATCACCCCTTCCACCACCGCGCCGGCATTGCTGCCGATGAGGATGTTCGTGCCGTCGGCCAGGGCCTGAATCTGGGCTGTTTCGGTCGTGCGGAAAAAGGAGCGGCTGAAGTCCGGGGGGATCACCACCGCAACTTTGGCGTCTCCGCTCAGGAGCAGATCGTTCAACTGGCGGCGGTTGTCGGGATAATACGCGATCTTCAACTCGCGGGTATTGTCCAGCGCATGGACAATCTCGCGGCTGATGGCCGTGCGGCTCTGGTCGAGTACCGCCACGGGCAGGTCCTTTAGTCCCTGCGCGGTATTGCGCGAGATAAGGATCAGTTGCAGTGAGGGCGCCAGGATCAGAAAGAGAATAAGGAAACGGTCACGCCGCAACTGCAGAAGCTCTTTCCAGGCCAGGTTTGTGATTTGGCGAAGCATGGTGAAGTCAGCGAACGCGCTTGTGAAAGGTGAGAATGGCACCCGCAACCGAGAAGGTGCCCATGACCAGCAGGGCAAAGACGTGGGGGCCCAGGGCCTGCCAGCTCAGGCCCTTGAGGAAGAGCCCGCGACTGATGGCCACAAAATGGGTGGCCGGCAGCGAGTTGGCCGTCAGCCGGGCCTGTTCATCGATAGGGATGACAATGCCCGTCAGGAAGAAGCTGGGTACCAGGAAGATCAAAAGGATGGCACGCAGGGCCGTACTCTGCGTGGAGAGAAATCCCGCGATGAAGATGCTGATACCCAGACTCGCCCACAGATAAATGGCCGTGAGCACAGCCAGAGCAAGCACGCTGCCGCGTAAAGGCACATGAAACCAGAAGAGCGAGACGGCAATGGCCAGCGCCGCGCCCACCAGCCCGTAGATGATGTAGGGGATAAGCTTGCCCAAGATGTATTCGCTGGCTCGCACGGGCGTTGTGGCCAGGCTCTCGAAGCTGCCCAGCTCCTTTTCGCGGGTGACGGCGAGCCCCACGGCCATGGCCGGGAGGATGAGCACAACGGCCAGAAGCGCAGGTACCATGCTGTCGCTGGATTTGAGATCGGGGTTGTACCAGACCAGCGTACGCACCTCGACCGGTGCTATCAAGGTTCGGGGCTGATAGGCCTGGGCCCATTCCTGCAATCGCGCGGCCAGAGCCGCCATTTCGATGCTCGAGTTGATGGGATCGGCACCGTCTCCTTGCAACAGTACCTGGGCCTGGCGGCCCGCAGCCAGTGTGGCGCCGAAGTCCGGGGGTATCACCAGTGCCAGTTTCACACGGCCGGCCCGGATTGCCCGCCGCAGTTCCTCTTGACTGACCGCCTCACCTACGATGACCAGATCGGGATCCGTGGCGATGGCCTGTACCAGGGCGCGTGATTGGGGCGAGTGATCTCGATCCAGCAGAATCAGACGCGTCGTCGTGGCATCAAAGGAGAATAGGTAGGCGAAAGCCAGCAGCATGATAGTAGGCGACACGATCACCAGGAAAAAAAGGCGCCGATCCCGCTGGACATGCCGGAACTCCTTACGCATGATGGCCCACAGCCGACTTACCGACATAGCTGCTTACTCCACACCAGGCCAGAGTGATGATGCATCCTCATGCTTCCTTCAGGCCCTGACGACGGTCTGTGCCCTTCTTCTCGCCACTTTCCTGCTGGAAAATGACACCCAGTGGGCTGAGAAAGCGCAACGTGTGCCGGGTCATCTCTTCTGCGCTCACCTCGGGATGGTTCAGCAGGAACAAGATCCCCCCGGCGATCATGCCCGAGGCCAGGGCTGTCAACCAGGGCACATCCTCTTTGGGGATCATCGGCTCGTTCTCGAGCCCGTACCTGACCCGCTCTCTGATCAGCTCCAGCCCGCGCTGGAAATGCTCGGCCGTGTGGCCCGCCCCGAACACGGCACGCATCAAAGGACGATGCTCTTCGACAAACGCGTAGGCCTCGTGCAACATGATGGTGGCCCGTTCCAGCGGTGGTCTTGATAGGAGTTGCTCATCTCGGGGAACGGCCAGGCGCTGCAGGTCTTCCCAGATGGCAGCTTCCAGCAACTCCTCCTTGTCCTTAAAGTAGGTGTAGAAGCTTCCCACCGCGACATCGGCAGCCTCGGTGACGTCGTTGATGGTCAACGCCTTCACCCCTTTCTCTGCAATGACGGTACGGGCAGCATCGATCAGACGTTGTCGACGCCGTTGGCGTCGTCTTTCTCTGCGGCTGAGACTTGACTTGGCAGACATGACGGTATCGTGGTGAGTGGCAATTCAATAAATGAATCCAACTTCATATTTGAATTATCGCTCATAATTGTTTGTGTGTCAAATCGTGAGGGACGTGTTTCATGGCTCTCGCGACTGGGTTTTTGCGGCAGCAGATGGTTGCGCCGGCGGAATCATGGATGCCGCCTGGGAGACTGCTTTGGGGGTATGCGGGCCGTGGTGCCGGGCAATAGAGACAAGCCGGGAAGCCGGTCTACATTCTCCGCCCGCGATCCTGTGCGCGGCGAAAGCCTGACACGCGATTAGCGCGGAGATACCCTGCCTGACGAGCTTTATCGCTGCCTATCCTGTTGTGCGCGTTTCAACTTGGGAGGGCCTTACCGGCCTGGCACACCGGCTGCCCCCGTTTTGAAACGCACCCTCTCCCGCTCGCACGTTCGCACAGAATCGGAAGTGGGAGGGTATAATATTTTGTCTGGCTTCGAAGCTACTGTCGGCAATGAATAAAGGCGCCGGCGATTGCGTTTCTTTAGAGGTATCTCCCAATGACAACAACCACTGTGGAACAAGATATTCAACCGGCTAACATCATCACCAATCTTATCGACCTGATCGCTGCACCGAAGCAGGCCCTGCAGCGGGTGGGTTTGCGCAACACCCGCAGTTGGGTATTTCCCGCCTTGCTCTGCCTGCTTGGTGGCTTTCTCTATCTCTGGATCACGCTCGACGAGCAGATCGCGCTGGCTACACGACAGGCCGAGATTCGGCTGAGTACGCTGCCGCCGGAGCAGGTGGAAGCGGCGCGGCCGATGCTTGAGCGTCTGACGCGGCCGGGTTTCATGCTGGGGTCGGGCACGGTGTCGATGGCGGTAGGGCTGGTAGCCGGCTGGATTCTGGCCCTTGGCATTCTTTATTTCGGCACGGCCATCGCCAGTGGCCCCATCAAAGCCGGGAGCCTCTGGTCGGCCCTGGTCTGGACCTGGACACCTTTCGCGCTCCGTTCTTTCTTGCAGGCGGCCTGGGCCGCGGTCAATAACGCTATGGTTCGCTATCCGGGTCTGTCCTACTTCGTCGCCTCCGGCGATGTCGCGGCCGACCAGCGTAATCCCTTGTATCTTGCGGCGAGCCAGGTTGACTTGTTTGCGCTCTGGCATCTGGTGCTGGTCTATCTGCTGCTGCGCGTACTCGGCCGCCTGGGAGGCTTCGGCGCGTTCATCCTGACCTTGCTTTATGCCGGCATCAGTGTGGGCGCGCGGCTGTTGCCCGTGCTCGTGGGCAGCGCCTTGTCTCCTGCTGGGTGATCACCCTCGGCCTCTCTGCTCCTTTGCCTCTCATCTTCCTACTCCAACCAACCACTCTTTGGAACCAGCCATGCGTCGATTACTCATCGCTTTAGTCATACTTCTTGTCGTTCTTGGCGGCTCCTGGTTTGCGTACCAGGCCACGGCCCAAGAGAAAGAACCACCCCCGCCCGATTATGAGGTCTATGTTGTGGGCAAGGGGGACATCTCGGCAACCGTTTCCGCCACAGGCTCGATCGAACCCGTGGAAGAGGTGAACCTTAGCTTCCGCGGGACAGGGCGAGTGAAGGAAGTCTTGGTCGAGCCCGGCGATCACGTGCAGGCGGGCCAGGTCCTGGCACGACTGGAAGACCGAGATCTACAACTGGCGTTGGAACAAGCGCAGGTGGGGCTCAAACTGGCCGAGGCCAACCTGGCCAAGGCTCTGGCCGGCCCGGATGAATTCGATATTGCGGCGGC